>JAUYMZ010000195.1 GCA_030699355.1 Bacteroidota bacterium
CAGCAACTGCTGCTTTTGCCACCAATAATAAACCCAATATTAGGGCCGAGATTCGCAAAAAAGGAAACTTAAGGTTGCTTATGGAAGTTGTAAGTAATGATAAAAGTGAAGTTCATATTTGGAATGTAATTCGTTTAACAAATAGGGTTACCAATTGGGGGATGAACCTTACCTCTAACTATCCGGGAGCTGTGGCTGGCGATAGAAATTACGGTTTGGGAGAACCAGGTGGCGTAGGAAAAAATGTACTTACCATAGCATCTTACAGAGCCGAATTGTATAGAACAAATGGCAGCATAGGCTTTGGACAATTATCTGGATTTAGTAGCATTGGACCAACCGTAGATGGTAGAAGAAAACCCGATGTAGCTGGCCCCGGACAAGAAGTTATATCATCTGTTAACTCTTGGGATCCCAATCCAAAAGTTGTAGCAGCAAGTACCGTATTTAATGGCAGAACTTACGAATTTGAAGCTTATTCTGGTACGTCAATGTCGGGACCCGCAGTGGCAGGAATAGTAGCGTTGTTATTGGAGAAAAATCCGAGTTTAAACCATACCCAAATAAAGGAGATTATTCAAAAAACATCGCGGTTGGATATTCATACGGGCAATATCCATAAAGATACGAGCGCCCTAGATTGGGGCAGCGGCAAGGCAAACGTTTTGGAGGCATTGTATGAGGTAAGTAATTATCCGGTAGAGCAGGCAAGCAGCTTAAAAAACTTCTACATTTACCCTAATCCATCAAATGGTATGGCTACCTTTACCATAGGTGCAGATGCCAGCTTAAAGGTGTTTGACTTAAGTGGCAGAATTGTATTTGAAAACAAGTTTGTAGAAAGTTTGGAACCTTACCAACTCGATTTGCAATTTGTAAAGAATGGTATCTATTTCTTTCAATTCCAATCATCGAATGGAATAAGCACCCAAAAATGGTTAAAAGTAGGCTATTAAATTATTTCTTAGCGAACCAAAAAATCTTCAATCACTTTTAAATACGGTGCAAAACCCATGGTTGCGGGCACGGTTCCATGGTCGGCACCATTAATTCTATGCGCTTCTTTATACGTACCAGCATGGTTTTTAAAGACAACTTCGCCATGGGTTTTGATGTTAAGAAATAAATCTTGCGTGCCATGAATCCAACATAAATCTTGGGTTACTTTTTTAATTTCCTCTGCATTATCAATCTTTAAATTGGTAACAAAAGAGGCTGGCAAAGCCAGGCCAGCACCATCAGCAGCCATAATCGCTGCACTTCCAAAAGGAGCCTCCAAAAATAATTTGTGCGGACGCATGCTGCGTGGGTTTGCAGATAATTCGCAAGTTGGAGCAGAACCCATACTAAAACCATAAATAATTAATCGATTATCACTTAAACCCCTACTCTTTAGCCATTGCATAGCAGCATCCACATCATTGTATAAACCCGCCTCGCTTGGTTCGCCCTCAGACAAACCATAACCACGGTAATCAAGCATCATAACCCCAAAGCGATGTTTTGAACCAACATGAGCAAGTAGTTTGGCTCTTTGCCAATAAAAATCCATGTGCCATTTATTTCCATGACAATATAATATAACCGTATCAGTTGCAATATTGGCCATATTACCCAAGTAGGTAGCATAAATCTTATATGATTTATCATCACCCACTCCCTTAGATTGAAGCGTAAATACGGCATGATTACTATCTTGAATTTTAAACGATTCGTCTAAAACAAAATCTTGCGCCCCAGTATATTTATCCCATTTATACTCTGTAATTTTCTCGCTGGTATTGTATAAATTGCTATCTAAACGCAAACACGAAACAAGCATAAAAGACATGCTTAGCAGCGCCACAGTAGGCAAATAATTATGTATTGTTTTCATTAGAATTTTCTTAAAAATTGGAAATAAACACCCAAAGCTCCCTGTTGATTGATACCTATATAATCTACTATATTGGGCACATTAGTAACACCTGGAGCCACCCATTTTGTTTCTACACCGTAGCTATACTTTCCACGGTTATACATAAAGCCAATGTGCGGATTTAAATACCAATGTTTGGCTTGTGTTTCATTATGCGCTCTTTTAGCGCTTGGTTCGAACCAATTATTTACACCCAAGTAAAGCATTCTTTTTGTACCCCAATTTTTATACACATTTACATCTAATTGAGGCCAAATCTTGGTATTCCACTCCCACCTATCTACCGCAATGTTGAGCGCCGGATTTACCCCAATGCCCCAATCCATTTTTGAGGAATGATACACTTGTTGGCAAATGCCAATATCTGTTTGAAACACGCCGAAAGCCAAAGCCGTTAAATGCACCGATCCAAAAACACTGGTTTTATTATTGAGCCCTTTGGCATAAAAAGCACTGGTATAAGGAATGGGAATGGGCGCCCCAGCAAACTGAATAAGCGGCCCACCTAAATTGGCTCCTATTGCTTGCTCACCCTTTGCTAAAGGCTTCACCAAACGGGTTGGAGAACAAGCGAAAAATAAAACTTGTAAAGCTAGCAAAAAAATGGCTTGAACCCAGAATTTATTTGAGTAGTTTTTAATTCTCATACTGTTAAATTTAAAGCAAGATAAAAATAAATTAATATAAAAAAATATAAAAAAAGACACAATTTTACTGCATTCTAATGAATAATAACTGAATACTAAAAATTAATGTTATTCTATTAAAAATTAATATACTTTCGAACCATGAAATGTCCAAAATGTCAGAGCAAAGAAGACCTAGAAAGAATAAAAAGTACCTTGCTGAGTAAGCTCTTAAGGCCTCGTTCTAGGCGTTATCGTTGCATGAAATGCCATAAGACTTTTTTGCTTAAACCAGAAAAAGTTGAATAAGATTTAAGCATTGCAGAATAAAACTTACCTTGCAGGCCACATTACCACGCTATGCAAAACAATGATATTTTAAGAAGACTTCGATACACTTTTCATCTTACAGACACCCAAATGATGGCGCTTTTTGCCGAGGGTGGATTAACAGCCAGCAGAGAAGTAATAAGTAATTGGCTCAAAAAAGACGATGATGCAGATTTTGTTTCCCTATACGACATTGATTTGGCCGCGTTTTTAAATGGATTTATTATTCAAAAAAGAGGTAAAAAAGAAGGCGAAACACCCAAGCCTGAGAAAAGCCTTAACAATAACATCATTTTACGTAAACTTAAAATTGCACTCAACCTAAAAGACGATGACATTTTAGACTTGCTGAACCTAGCAGACTTTAAATTTAGCCGACATGAGCTGAGTGCTCTTTTTAGAAAGCCTGAACAAGACCAATACAGAGCCTGTAAAGACCAAGTATTGCGTAATTTTTTAATGGGCTTACAACTTAAATTCAGAAAAAATAACCTTGAAAATCCAGCACATGAAAGTTAATTATATTCATTTATTTTTCCTCCTTTTACTAGGCATATTTTCTGTAAATAGCATGGCACAAAACAACAAGATTCCCAGAGAAAAACTGCAAAATATCCTGAACCAAAGCATTGATAATAAACAAATTTTTGGTTCGGTGGCCCATGTAAGTTTTGGCAATGATGTGTGGGTGGGTTCAGCCGGAAATTTAGTTCCAAAAATGCCCTATTTTATTGCCAGTACAACCAAACTATATATTACAGCCATTATTTTTCAATTGCGGGCTGAAGGCAGGTTGCAATTAGAAAACCCCATTGCTAACTTTTTACCAGAATCTGTTTTACAAGGTTTACATACTTTTAAAGGGGTAGATTACAGCAAAGAAATTACTATCAAACAATTACTTGCACATACCTCTGGCCTGCCCGATTATTTCCAGGGTAAAAAGGAGAATGGGAAATCTTTACTAACAGAATTAACAGCAGGTAAAGACCAAGCGTGGACATTTGAAGAAGCCATTGCTATTTCTAAAACGATGAAGCCACACTTTAAACCAGGTACCAAAAAGAAAGCTTTGTATTCGGATACCAATTATCAACTATTGGGAAAAATTATAACGAATGTATTAAATGATAAACTTCAAAACATACTTGATAACCGTATTTTTAAACCACTTGGATTAAATAAAACATACCTGTATTTGGAGCAAAAAACGCCTTCAGCCATAGATATTTATTATGGTAGTGCCCCCTTAAAAATGCCACAAGCCATGGCCTCTTTTGGGGCTGATGGTGCTATTATTTCTACCGCAGAAGAAAGCAGTATTTTCTTAAAAGCTTTTATGAATGGAACCCTATTTCCAAAAAGTGATTTAGATGAAATGCAACAAGAATGGAATGCTGTATTCTTTCCACTGCAATATGGAGTAGGCATTATGAAATTTAAGCTACCCAGAATTTTTTCTCCTTTTAAAGCCATGCCTTTGTTTATTGGCCATTCTGGATTATCGGGAGCATTCAGCTTTTATTGTCCAGAAAAAAATGTCTATATCTGTGGAACGGTTAACCAAATAAAGAACCCTGGCAATTCCTATAAATTAATGCTTAAATTGGTTCAGGCAATAGAATAAAAAAAAAGCAGTTCAAACATTGAACTGCTTTTTTTTAAGGTGTAATGTATCCTTATTCTTTAATTAAACGCTTGCTTACTACTTGCACGCCCACTTTAATTTGAACCAATGAAATTCCACTTACTAATTAATCAATAGCGATGCTATTGTTTACTGCATCTATGTTTTGTTTCAACCAAACTTTACCGTTTAAATCTATGATAGAAAGATTAGCTGATTGGGTTATTCCAGTTAGGTTAATTTGAGAAACAGCTGGATTTGGGTACATAGAAAAATTGTGTGCAACAACAGATTTTAAACCAACCGCGCCAGAGAAAGTTATACGCGAGCTATAATCTGTTTCATATTCTGAACCTAACCATTGGTAAAAATAAACTGTTTCTAAAGCTCCGTTATTGTAGTTAAGCGCAATTTTATTTTCATTTTCTAAAGCTACGCCATTCCAATTTTTCTCTAAAATTTGGCTTAACAGAGTTCCTGTATAAGCATATGTGCTGTGATTTTCTAATACTAAGTTTCCGTTGTTGTTAAAATATTGTGCTTTGGTTGCCATATTGTTAGATGCATCATAAGTAAAACTATCTAATTCTGAAGTTTCCCAAACAGTACCATCAAAATCTTCCGTCATTTTAGCAAGAATTTTGTTTCCAGCATCGAATGTCATGGTAAAACGTTGTTGGTCTTCCCAAGCACTTCCATTGTGCTCTTCAACCAAAACCTCCAAAATATTTCCGTTGGCATCGTAGGTATATGATTTTCTTGATTTAAGAATATTCATTCCCATCAAATTCATAGACTCAATTCTTTCTGCAATTTTGCCTGCCATGTTGTAAACAATAGAATCGGTAGAATTATAAACCAGCGGTGTTGTTCCAAAAACAGAATCGATAGACCTTACAGGCAAATATTTTCCAGCGCCATCGTAGGTATACGTAAAAGTTCTGCTCATTACTTTTTCGCCTTCCGAAACAATAACCAAATAATTAGCGCTTACTTTTCCATTGGCATCATAGGTTAAGTTATTGGTTAAAAAACCATCCACTTTCCAAGAATTGGTGGTGCTATCCCAGAATTCACTTCCAAAAGAGGTTTGATTTCCTTTGGCATCTTGCGTTCCTGTCATTCTGGTAGTCTTCACCCAATTTCCTGCTATTTTTTCTTCCTCTACCCCAACTCCAGACTTAAATACTAAATTCATTTCTGGGGAATTGTGCATAAAATTGGTTTCTTTAATTGGGTCGAACATCTCTAAACCCTGAGCATTTGTTTGCAAAGCCGCCATTACAGCGCCAATCACGAAAGAGTAAATTTTTTTCATTTTTGTTATAATTGAACGGCGAAAATAGCGAAATTAACTCAACAAAAATGCAACAATTGTGTTTATCTAAAACAATCTGGCAATAGATAGGTTAAGTTGTATCATGGAAAAAAAGTGCATATTTTGGTTTAGAAGAGATTTAAGGCTCAAAGATAATACGGGGTTATTCCATGCCCTTGGTTCGAGCCAAAACGTATTACCCATATTTATTTTTGACACCTCGATTCTTGAAAAACTCACTCAGAAAAGCGACCTCCGTGTAAATTTTCTTCACCAACAAGTAACTGCCCTTCAACATGAATTAAAGCAGGCAGGCTCTGGATTGGAAGTATTTATTGGCAAACCAGCAGAAATCTTCCCCGCATTGCAAAAAAGATTTGCTTACGAATCTATTTATTGCAACCACGATTATGAGCCATACGCCATGGCAAGAGACACTCAAATTGCTGCTTGGGCCGAGGGCACTGGCATTCAATTTAAGAGTTTTAAGGACCAATGTATTTTTGAAAAAGATGAGATTTGCAAAGACGATGGAAAGCCTTATACCGTTTTTACGCCTTACAGCAAAAAGTGGAAATCAAAATTAATAAGCGAAAATGAAGGCGAAGTTCCGAAAGCATTTCAAGCATTCCCAAGTGAAGATTTATTGCATCATGCCACCAAAGACTTTCCGTTCGAACCCATTCCAAGTATGGAGCAATTAGGATTTGAACATACTAATTTTCCCTTTCCAAGCAAAAGTGTTTCGCAGGATTTGATAAAAAACTATACCCAAAATAGAAATTTCCCTGCCATACAAGGAACTTCGCAATTGGGCATTCATTTTAGATTTGGTACCATTAGCATTAGAGAAAAAGCGCGAAAAGCACATCAGCTTAATGAGACCTTTTTAAACGAATTAATCTGGCGCGACTTTTACATGCAGATTATGTGGCATTTTCCGCATGTTTCTAACAGTGCATTTAAATCGGCCTACAACCACATTGAATGGCTCAATAATGAAGATGATTTTGCAGCTTGGTGTGCTGGTAAAACTGGATACCCCATTGTAGATGCGGGGATGAGAGAACTAAACAACACCGGCTTTATGCACAACCGTGTGCGCATGATTGTAGCTAGCTTTTTGTGTAAACACCTTTTAATAGATTACCGCTGGGGCGAACAATATTTTGCAGAGAAATTATTGGATTTTGATTTGAGCGCAAACAATGGTGGCTGGCAATGGGCTGCTGGCAGTGGAACAGATGCTGCCCCTTATTTTAGGGTATTTAATCCGCAATTACAAACAGAGAAATTTGATAAACAATTGCAATACATCAAAAAATGGGTTCCAGAATATGGTAGCAGTTTGTACCCTAAACCTATTGTAGAGCATACCTTTGCACGCAATCGCTGCTTAAGTACTTATAAAAAAGCCTTGAATTAAAAAAAATTTGCAATTAATATATTATTCCCTACTATTGCATTACCAATCAGTTCCCCATAGGATTTATCGATTAAATATTTATTAGCTACTTCCAGGTTGATTGGTTTCACCTTTACTCATTTTACATGCACGATTTAAATTCGTTAACTGACATGCTCGTTTCCGAGCTGAAAGAAATTGCTAAAAGCTATGGCATAAGCGCCAGTAATCAAGATAAACAAGGCTTAATTAACGCTATTTTGGAAAATCAAAACACACAGGCCCACAAGTTGGCCGATGAAGGAGCAGAAGCTCCCAAAAAACGTGGCAGACCACGTGTACCTAAGGCAGAAAAACTAACCACAAAGCCTGCTAAATTGGCTAAAGACGAAGAATTGGTTCAGCCCGAAACAAGCCCTATTGAACCAATACCTAGCAAAAAAGAAGAAAAAGTAGCCTCTCCTACTGTTGAACCCACGGCCAAAGTTGAATCAACAGAAGTGGTAACGGGTGAAAAAATAATTGTAGGTTTAGATAAACCTGCTTACATAAAACCTGCAGGTGCCATTGCCAATCCAGTTGAACGCAAAGAAAATCCTGAGCGCAAAGACAATAAATGGCGCAACGAACGCAATGAAAGAAATCAAAATCGTTTACCACGTGCAGAAAATAATGTGGGTAACGGCAATGGAAATGCGGTTGAAACCAAAGCAAATCCTGAAAACAATAGACCAGAAAACACAAGACCTGAAAATAATAGACCTGAAAATAACAGACCAGAACGTGTATCTTATCAAGAGTTAGATGCCATTGTTAGCTCTGAGGGCGTACTAGAAATGATGTCGGATGGCTATGGTTTTTTACGTTCGTCTGATTATAATTACATGCCATCGCCAGATGATGTGTATGTTTCTCCTTCACAAATTAAATTATTTGGCTTAAAAACAGGCGATACTTGCTTTGGCACTATTCGTCCGCCTAAAGAAGGCGAGAAATATTTTGCCTTAGTAAAAGTAGAATCTATAAACGGCCGCATCCCTTCTGAGGTGCGCGATAGAGTTGCCTTTGAACATTTAACTCCGCTGTTTCCAGATGAAAAATTAAGATTGGCCGACAATGCCACCACGTATTCTACGCGTATTATTGATTTATTGGCACCTATCGGAAAAGGTCAGCGTGGCTTAATTGTGGCGCAACCTAAAACGGGTAAAACCATTTTGTTAAAAGACATTGCCAATGCCATTGCTAAAAATCATCCGGAAGTTTATTTATTAATTTTATTAATAGATGAAAGGCCAGAAGAGGTTACAGATATGCAGCGCAGTGTGCGTGCAGAAGTGGTAGCCTCAACTTTTGATGAGCCGGCAGAGAAGCACGTAAAACTAGCCAATATTGTATTAGAAAAAGCAAAACGCTTAGTAGAATGTGGTCATGATGTAGTAATATTATTAGATTCGATTACCCGCATGGCGCGTGCTTTTAATACAGCGCAACCTGCCTCTGGTAAAATATTATCGGGTGGTGTTGATGCCAATGCATTACACAAACCAAAACGCTTTTTTGGAGCAGCCCGTAAAATTGAAGATGGCGGTTCGCTTACCATTATTGCCACTGCACTTACAGAAACAGGCTCTAAAATGGACGAGGTAATCTTTGAAGAATTTAAAGGTACAGGAAACATGGAATTGCAATTGGATAGAAAATTAGCCAACAAACGCGTGTTCCCAGCCATCGATATTATTTCTTCGAGCACTCGCCGCGACGACTTATTATTGGAAAAAACCGCTCTTCAAAGAATATGGGTTTTGCGTAATCACTTGGCAGATATGAACCCAGATGAAGCCATGGATTTGATGCTAAAAAACATGCGTTCAACCAAAAACAACGAAGAATTTTTAGCCTCTATGAATGGCTAATAATAGCACCATTTTCTATCCCAAAATAGGCACAAGGTAAATGGGTTTGAACCAACATTTCGCGCAGCCTACTTTCTTGGGTATCTGTTATAAATATTTGTCCGAATAAACCTTCCGACATCCACTTAAAAAGCTCGGCCAACCTCAATTGGTCGAGCTTTTCAAATATATCATCCAGCAATAAAATAGGTTTTAAGCCTTTTTGCACATGCAAATATTGAAATTGAGCCAGCTTTAAGGCAATAATGAATGTTTTTTGTTGCCCCTGCGACCCAAATTTTTTGAGCGCTTGTTGGTCGATTATAAAAGATAAATCATCTTTATGAATTCCTTTGGTGGTTCGCATTAAATCAATGTCTGCCGAAGCAGATTGTTGCAACAAATGCGGGTAGGTTATTTTATTTAAATCAGATTCGTATACCAAATTTACAGGTTCAAAGGTGCCCGCTAATCGGTGGTAGTTACTTAAAAATAATGGCTTAAAATCGTCGATAAAAGCATGACGAATTCTATGAATATAAGACCCAGAAGTGATGAGCTGTTCATTGTAAACACTCAGCAAATCGCCATCAAAATACCTGTTCTCATGGAAATCTTTGAGCAGTTTATTCCGTTGGTCTAAACTTTTTTGATACGATTGCAGTTCGTGTAAATAAATGCGGTTACACTGACTAATAAGCAAGTCTATAAACTTTCTACGTTCTTCGCTTCCCTCATAAATTAGTTGAATATCTCCAGGGGCAATCATTACCACGGGCATTTGCCCAATATGCTCAGAAAACTTCTCAACTTCCTTTTGCTGAACCAATAATTTTTTACCCAAACCCCGCTGATAATAGAGTCGCAAAGCAGTTTGCTGCTCCTCCTTCACCAAATCTGCTTGCAAGGCAAAAAACTGCTCACCTAGCATAATTTGCTGTTGGTCTACCGCATTAAAATAACTTCTGGTAATAGCTAAATAATAAATGGCATCGAGTACATTGGTTTTACCCGCCCCATTTTTCCCATAAAAAACATTTAAATTTGGGCTGAACCGAAAGGTAGCCTCAGCATAATTTTTGAAATAGCTAAGTGTAAGATTACTTAAATGCATGGCGTCATTAGGGTTTTAAACTAACCAATACTTTATCAATTCTGGCACCGTCCATATCTAAGATTTCAATAGTAAAATTCATCCATTTCATGGTATCTCCTGCCATCGGAATTCTTCTAAGTTGGTGCAAAATTAATCCACTTATGGTATTAAAAGGTAGGCTTTCGGCCATATCATCTAAATCAAATTTATGCAAAAATTCTGGTAATGGATATTGGCCATCAATTAACCAAGTTCCATCTGCACGCTCCACAAAAGTATAGTCTTCACTGTAAAATTCAGACACATCACCAACCAAGGCTTCTAACAAATCGTTCATGGTTAAAAGTCCTTGCATTTGTCCGTATTCATCAATCACTATTCCTTGGTGTATTTTACTTTGTTTAAAGTTTTTGAGCGCCTCATAAGCAGTTAAGGTTTCCGATAAAAACTGAGGTTCATTTAAGTAATCTCCCAATTTAAAGTCGGCTTTATTAATACATTTAAATAAATCTTTTAAAGAAACAATTCCAACCACATCAAACTTATGATTTACCACTGGGTAAACAGAGTGCATTTCATCGTTTACAATATTTCTGATGGTATCAGCAGCTTCATCTACCCTAAGGGTAATAATATCGCTTCGGTGTGTCATTAAGGAAGCCACTTTTCTGTCTCCCAAATTAAACACACGCTCCATGATATCTTGCTCAATTTCTTGAATAGCTCCCCCCTCAGTTCCCTCTTGTATAATGGCTTTAATTTCTTCCTCTGTAACCTTGCTATCGCTGCTAGGTTTTATCTGAAAAAGTTTAATCAATAAATCTCCTGTAAAAGTAAGCAACCAAATAAATGGAGCAACAATAACAGAAATATAATACATAGGAAAAGCCAACATTTTAGAGATTTTTTCTGGCATGGTTAGCCCGATACGTTTAGGCACTAACTCTCCTAAAACCAGAGAAAAGAAGGTTAAAGTAATCACAATAATTGCCGTAGCAATAGCAGAACTTTGCTCCCGTAAAAACGCAAAAGTATTTAAGTACTGAACCAAATCATCTTGGATTTTTTCGCCACTGTAAATACCTGTTAAAATACCAATAAGGGTAATGCCTATTTGTACGGTAGACAAAAATTTACTTGGATTATTAGATAAATCCAAAGCCTTTTGAGCAGATTTATCGCCTTTTTTAGCGGCAGATTCGAGTCGAGATTTGCGGGCAGAAACCATGGCTATCTCCGACATAGAAAACACCCCATTTAACAAAATGAGTAAAAGAATAATAAACAACTCCATCTGGCAAATATACCATTGGCATGCCATATCTAATTAGCATGCCTACTAATTACCAGTAATAATTTAAAATCTACTCCCAAACAAATTTAATCAAGTGATGAGTAAAAACTAATGTAAGAGCTAAAATAGCATCCAATTGGTTCAAACCGAAATAAAAGGCAATTAAGTAGGCCAAAAAGAGCCGGGCTGAACCAAAATTAATTAACTTGGCTGATAATCAAAGAATAAAGAATACTTGCCAAAAGTAATATTTTGTATACTTTTGCATTTCTCAAAAAATGGCAACAAATAATTTTACCAAAGAAACTTACCTAGCATGGTATGAGCAAATGATGCTCATGCGCAGGTTTGAAGAAAAAGCCGCCCAATTATATGGTCAGCAAAAGATTAAAGGCTTTTGTCACCTGTATATTGGACAGGAAGCTGTTGTGGCTGGAACCATGAGCGCGCTTAAAAAAGAAGACAAAATTATAACCGCATACAGAGACCATGCGCATGCTTTGGCATGTGGCATTCCGGCAAGGGAGGTTATGGCTGAATTGTATGGCAAAGTAACAGGCTGTTCTAAAGGAAAAGGTGGTTCTATGCACATGTTTAGCAAAGAACATAACTTTTTTGGCGGACATGGAATTGTTGGTGGACAAATTCCTTTGGGTGCAGGGATTGCCTTTGCCGACCAATATAGGGGTGGCGACCAAGTGACTGTTTGTTATTTTGGGGATGGTGCAGCCCGTCAAGGAGCTTTGCATGAAACCTTTAACATGGCCATGCTTTGGAAACTTCCTGTAATATTTGTGATTGAAAACAACGGATATGCGATGGGAACATCGGTGGGCAGAACAACCAATGTGGCAGAAATGTACAAAATTGGAGAAAGCTACGAAATGCCTTCAGAATCTGTAGATGGCATGCGTGCAGAAGATGTGCATATTGCCATTGCTAAAGCAGCAGAAAGAGCAAGAAAAGGCGAAGGACCAACTTTATTAGAAATTAGAACATACCGTTACCGCGGTCATAGTATGAGCGATCCTGCTAAATACCGCAGTAAAGAGGAAGTAGAAGAATACAAAAACCAAGACCCGATTGAGCAGGTGAAAAGTACTTTATTAAAAAAGAAGTACGCCAGTGAGGCAGATTTGGAAGCTATTGAAGAAAAGATTGCTGAGATAGTGAATGAATCTGTAACCTTTAGCGAAAATTCGCCCTACCCTGAAGCTTCGGCCTTGTACGAAGATGTTTATTTTGAACCAAATTATCCGTTTATTAAAGAATAAGAAAGCTAACCCAGATGGAGCACAAAAACGAAAAACACGCAGATTTAGATTTAGACAATACCTTAATTGAAAGTACACATAAGGTAGAATCATTTTATACTGCTTACAAAAAACAAATCAATTTAAGTTTATTGGTTGTAATTATTGCCGTAGCAGGCTATGTAGGTTTTAACAAATTTTATTTAGAACCACTAGAAAAAGAAGCTCAAGCTGCGCTTTTCCCTGGCCAAGCTTTGTTTGAAAAAGATAGTATAGACGCGGCCTTAGCTTCATTTGAAGCCGTTGCCAACGACTATGGTTTAACCAAAGCAGGGAATTTATCTCATTATTATGCTGGCGTTTGCTATATGCGTAAAGGTGAGTATCAAAATGCCATTGACCAATTGGATAAATTTAGTACTAAAAACGAATTGGTTTCTCCATTGGCTATTGGATTAAAAGGAGATGCTTATGTAGAATTAAACGACTTAAGCAAAGGTGCTAGTTTGTATATGAAAGCTGCTAATAGCAGCAAAAACAAATTAACAGCACCTATTTTCTTGAAAAAAGCAGGTTTAGCTTACGAAGAATTAAAAGAATTTAAAGACGCAGCTGCTGCTTACGAAAAAATTAAAAAAGAATATAGCGACGCTACTGAAGCACAAGATATAGATAAATATATTGCCCGTGCTATCGCTGGT
>JAUYMZ010000214.1 GCA_030699355.1 Bacteroidota bacterium
CTCAATTTCTCTAAAGTTAACGTTTGATTGTTGGCCTGTTGGCCCCATTACAAAGCCAGTTATTCTCAACCGCGTACTGGTCATGGCTGTAAAATTAACATCATTGATACAATTTGCTTCACTCAAGCCAGAAAATGTATGGTGATTTACATAAGCACTACCATTCCATCGCTGAATAATTCCCCCAGCTAAAAAACGACCTGGAGTTTGCGCATGATGAATGGTAATTTTATTCATTGTTTGCGCTGTTGGCCAAACAAATTCTAACCATTCTGTACCGTTTGGAGGAGTGGCTGTTGTAATCCACATTTGCTGAGTACCACAAGTTCCAAAATTTAAATCATTTAAAGTAGTGCACGGCCCCGTATTACAAGTAGATGCACCTGCAACAGCGAGCGGAGCAATGTTAGTTTGAGCCCAAGTATTTGTTACAAACAAACAAAAAATACCAAGCATAAAACTCTTAAGCCGCAAAAGTTTAGAGTTTATTTTTAAACGTAATGTTGTATTCATATGTATTTAAATTTAGAGCTAAGGTATTAAAATGACATGAAAAATCAAATAAAATTTATTTATAGATAGAATAAAAACAAAAAAAAGGTGGCCTCCCCTATGGAAAACCACCTTTTCAATCAGCAGATAATGATTAGTTAATTTGAATTTTTCTAGCAAATACTTTACTACCTGCATTCACTCTTAAAAGATAAAATCCTTTAGGTTGAACCGACAAGTCGATTTCATTTGCTTGTAAATTACTTCCTTGTATTTGACTTTGATGAACCAATTTGCCTAACATATCGTAAACCATCACACTTACCGTTTCAGATTGAGGTGAAACAAGTCTTAGATTTACTTTTCCATTACTTGGATTAGGATAAACACTCATAAATCCATCAATATTCATTACAGCACCCAAGCCAACACCAACTTCTTCCATCAAAACGTTGATAGTTCTAATAGCAGTCTCAGATTCATTTCCAGATAAATCCTTCACCTTAAAACGAACGCTATATAATCCGGGAGCATCACCAAATGGTTTTTTATCATTATTCAATGGCAAACTATTAATTGTTACTAAGTTTCCACGCATTTCTGCATCTGAATTATAATTATCTATCAATGAAATTGGCGCATCAACATATTCCTTCCAACGTGGTAAATTAACCGTATTTACACCTAATAAATCAATAACAGGCTTGGTTCTATCTACTACATTTACCACACGTAAAATAGAATCTTTATTTCCAGATGGGTCTGTTGCAATATACCATAAGTTGTAAGTACCTAAAACATTAACATTTAATGTTCCTTTTCTAGTTACAACAACTGTTCCTGCAGGCCAGTAGTTATCAGAAACAGTAACCCAAGGATCTACAAACGCAGTTTTAACCTCATGCAAAGTTGGATTAAACCCATTTAATACTAAAGTTGGTGATTTAGTATCTCTAACATCAATCCTCACTATATTTTGATTACTTACATTTCCACTGTTATCTCTTGCCACATATTGTACAAAATAACTTCCTACTTTAGTTACATCTACTGTACCCTGTGTTTGTAAGTCGATGAAACTTCTAGGCCAATAATTGTCTGTAACATCTACCACACTGGTCAAATCTAAAGCAGTTTCAACTTGGTGTACAAAAGGGTTACCCTTTGCTGTTATAACTGGACGGGTACTATCTCCAACGGTAATAGCTCTTTCTGCCCTTGCATTTAAACCAAAGGCATCTGTAACGTTGTATACTCTGCTATATGTTCCAAGAACGGCTGTATCCATATTGGTAGTTACCACTACTTGGTTATTAATTAAATTTCCTTGGTTGTCTCTTGCCGTAAATCCTGGTTCTGTAAATTTATTATAAACCTCAACGTACATCGCATTTGGTGGATCTAACACCAAACTTGGTCCAGTTTGATTTAAGATTACAAACACTGTTCTGTACAAAGTATCACTGATGTTACCATATAAGTCTCTAACCAAATACTTCAATAAATTTGGTCCAACCTTAGTATTATCTACCATTCCATAAGTTTCAAACTTAGCACTGATATTACCCTCAATATTGTCATTGGCTGTAACACCTGGATCAACATAAGGCTTGTTAATTTCTGTAAATAAAGTACTGTTACCAATCAAGTTCATAGTTGGTTTTACAGTATCCATTGGGAAGTTTACTACGTAATCTCTAAACACGCCTAGGAAAGTAACACTTGGATTTAACTGGGTACCTGTGTACGTTACACCCACACGCATTCTGGTTGAACCTAAGATTTGAGTATTTGAAACTAAGATAGAATCTATTTTAGATAAATTATAGGCATTCTGCTCGTTCATCACCAATTCGTCGTTGGTAAACAATCCGTCCATATTAAAGTCTATCCAAGCTTTTCTATCCATTGGGCTGCTTGTAGCAGGACGAACAATTTCTAAAGCATGTTTTTTACCACGATACATAGAAGCAGCTTGATTACCTCCTACTATTTGGAAGCAAGGATTGGTAGCATTGGTTGAGGTATCGATGCCACTTTCCAATCTTACCCTACTAATTCCAATACTTCCATCGGCTAAGTTTATATCACTTAAACATTGTGGTTGGTCGTAGGCACCAATATTTACATAATCTACCTTAACTAA
>JAUYMZ010000215.1 GCA_030699355.1 Bacteroidota bacterium
TGGAGATGGAGGTAACGTTTGGACATTGGTAACTGGTCCAACTAACGGATCAGTAGTAGTAAATGCAGACGGAACTTATACCTATACTCCAAATGCAAACTTTAATGGCAACGATGCTTTTGTATATCAATTATGTGATGCAGACAATGATTGCGATACAGCGATAGTGCGCATTACAATCAACCCAGTAAATGATTTACCATTGGCTATTTGGGATGCTGTAACCACAGATGAAGATGCTCCAGTAAATGGAACAGTAGCAAGCAATGATATATTGAGTGGAGATGGTGGTAACGTTTGGACATTGGTAACTGGTCCAACTAACGGATCAGTAGTAGTAAATGCAGACGGAACTTATACCTATACTCCAAATGCAAACTATAACGGTTCTGATAGCTTCATTTATCAATTATGTGATGTAGACAATGATTGCGATACAGCGATAGTGCGCATTACAATCAACTCAGTAAATGATTTACCTACTGCAGAAAAGGACTTTACGAGCACAATTGAAAATACACCGATATTGGTTTCTGTTTTAACCAATGATGATTTTGGAGGTGATGGCCCGGTAGCAGGACCAATTACAATTATTAGTCAGGGCTCTAAAGGAGTTGCCGTAATTGATAATGGTGGTACACCAAACGATCCAACAGACGACAAGGTATTGTATACTCCAAGCAATGGAGTAAATGGATTAGATACTTTGATTTATCAAATTTGTGATTTAAACAACGATTGCGATACAGCATTATTAGTTGTAAATATTACTCCTTCTAATATGGCTGTAAACTGTAATTTAATATCAAACGAAAGCTGTTTTGGTTCAGCCAATGGCAGTGTTAGCGTAAATGTTAGCGGTGGAATTGCCCCCTATACATATGAATGGAGTAACGGAGCTAATACAGCAACGATAGGCGGATTGGTCACAGGAAATTATACTGTTATAGTAAGGGACGCAATGCTAGTAGCAAGAACCTGCAGTGTGGCCGTTTCTTCTCCGGCGCCAATTTTGATTACTGTTAATAACCTCACAAATATTTCATGCAATGGTTTAACAAATGGTTCAATTGATTTGAGTATAAGTGGTGGCAATAACTTGTCTTACACTTATGAATGGACAAAATTAGGTGGTGGATTTAGCGCAATAACACAAGATGTTAATGCCTTATCGGCTGGAACTTATTTTGTTGCAGTAACAGACGCTTCAGGCTGTAAATCTTTTGACACCCTTTCGGTAACAGAGCCTCCAATATTATCGCTTACTTTAGGAGTAAAAGCAAACTTGGCCTGTGATGATGTGTTTTCTGGATATATTGACGTGAATGTGAGTGGAGGAAATGCTCCGTATTCTTATTCTTGGACAAAAACAGGAGATATTTTGTTTTCTGAAACCACACAGGATATCTTTCAGTTAGGTATAGGTACATACAATTTGTTATTAACTGATGCATTAGGTTGTACAAAAACATTGGCAGAAACAATTAGCAGTGGCTCGGTTCAAGCCTTATTTACAGCAACTCAATTGGATTGCGAAGGCAATTACCAATTGGTAAATAATTCTGTAGGCGCCGACGATTATGTTTGGGACATTGAGGGAATTTCACCTGCGGGTTTAAAACGTTCAGTTTACTGCACTACATCCGATACCACGTTTATTTACAACTTTATACCAGGTTCGTATAAAATTACATTGACAGCAAATTCAAATGAAGGTTGTGTAGATTCTATGACAACCATCCTAAATATTACTGTTAAGCCATTAGCCGTATTTACTTACGCAGCAGTTTCATGTTCGAACCAAATAAATTTCACCAACTTAACTGTAAATGGAGTTACCTCAAGTTGGAACTTTGGCGACCCAGCAAGTGGTTTAAATAATGTAAGTTTAGTGGCAAATCCGAGTCATGTATTTACCAGCGGAGGTATTTACCCTGTAACCCTAATTGCTACAGATGGCGCGGGTTGCGGCGATACATTAACTAGAAATATTCCTGTAACTCCGCTTGGTTCAGCTCCAATTGCTAATTTTACTTCACAAATAGTGAGTGGAACCTGCGTTACCAAAGTTTACTTTACGAACACCTCAAGTAATGCAAGTAGTTATGTTTGGGTATTCCCTGATGGAAGTTTAAATAATATGGAAAGCCCAAGCAAAACCTTTCCGCTAGCTGGTACTTATACAATAAAATTGATAGCAGTTTCTGCTTCAGGTTGTACAGATACTATTGAACACAATGTGGTAATTAATAGCAATACCTATGGTGCAGTGGCTAAGTTTGTAGCCAATGATACGGTTCAGTGTTTTACCAATAATAGGTTTAATTTTATTAACCAATCTTTATATTACGGACCTGGATATATTGCCGATTACATTTGGGATTTTGGAGATGGTAATACAAACAGCACAAATACCTTTGTGTACGACAAACAATATGCCGCACCAGGTGTGTATAATGTTCAATTAATAGGTATTTCGCCAAGTGGTTGTATGGATACTGCTTATCAAACCATTCGCGTGAAGCCATCGGCAGACCCTAGATTCGTAATGACGATTGGATGCGGTAAAACGGCTATTTTAACCCATGATATAGACACCAATGTTACGTATGTTTGGAATTTTGGTGATGGAAATTTTGCCAGTCACCAATTAGATAGTTTTACCCATACTTTTGCGAATCCTGGATTATACAATATTTCTTTAACAACCTATTTAGAGAATGGATGTTCGGATTCGTATAGCATTGGCACTTTAGCTTCTGATGGCAGAACTCCAATTGCAAACTTTAGTTATTATCAAGCATGTGGCAATAATATTCAATTTAATAATTTATCGCAGTGGGGGTCGAGTTTCTTGTGGAATTTTGGCGACGGAACTCCAATAGATTCTAGTTATGCTCCTTACCACAGTTTCCCTGCTGCAGGCACATACAACGTTACCCTTACTGTTTACAGTTCTCCAACTTGTATTCATACCATTACGCTACCAGTGCTTGCTCCTAAAGGATGGAATATTAAGTTACCAAGAGCTAAAATGGCATATTACGTTCAACCTTGTACCAATATTATAGTGGCAAGAGATAGTTTATCCATTGATGCAACTAACTTTAAATGGTATTTAAATAGCGCTTATGTAGGTAGTGGAAGTAGCATAAACATACCAACAACCACAGCAGGTATTTATGAATTAATGATGATTGCAGATAATGTGTATTGTTCGGATACAGTTATAGCAGGAATTCATATACAGGATGCACCAGAAGCGCTGTTTGAGGTGATAACAAACTCTTGTTCAAATACTATTATGGTGGCAAGTACCTCTAAAAATGCTAATACTTTTGAGTGGAATTTTGGGGAACTAAGCTCCCCATACAATACTAAATTTGGTTCAGTTGCTAGTCATACCTATTCAAGCAATGGAACATTCAATGTTCGCTTAATAGCATACAATATGGCAGGTTGTGCTGATACCTTGGTAATCCCTGTTACGGTAACTAACGCCAACAGCATGAATTTAGCCAACTTTACCTATAATAATGGCTTATGTGATTGTAAGTGTCAGAATTTGGTTCGATTTAAAAATCTAACGCCAGGAAATAATGTTTATCTATGGTCATTTGGTGATGGTTCAACTTCTGTGATGCCAAATCCATCAAAAGGGTATCCAGCAGCAGGAACTTATCAAGTTACTTTAACCTCTGTAGACAATACTGGTTGTATGAGTACTAGAACCAAAACAGTAGAAATTGATCCTTCTGTAAATGGTCCGAGTGCCTCATTTAGTACCGACCATCAAGTGCAATGTGTAGATAGTAATAGCTTTAATTTCTATAATTCGTCTACTTATATGGGTCAGGGATGGATAAACAAATACTATTGGTATTTTGGAGATGGCACAATGGACTCAAGTAATACATTTGTTTATAACAAGAAATATGCAAGTGCCGGAAATTACATCGTAACTTTGGTGGCAGTAGGTGCTGAAGGATGTAGAGATACCATGAGTATGTACGTTCAAGTAAGGGCTTTACCTTGCACAGGTACATTGAAATTCGTGAATTTACAAGACGGTTCTAACTGGAATATAGATCCTAAATTGGGCGATGGTGGTGTGTTAAATTCAGTTCAAACAATTGATAAACAAATCCTATATAGTCTTTACCCAAATCCAAATACGGGTTCATTCGGTATTCAGTTTAACAATGTGTTGATTGAACCAATTACCATAACTGTGCTAGATGTTTTAGGTAAACAGGTGTATCAAAAAATACATAATCAAGCAGGCAAAAATATACTTGAAATAGACATCGAGAACCTGAACGATGGAACGTATATGTTGTTAGTTACCAGTGATAGTAAACAATATCGCGACCAGAAATTTGTTGTCATTCATTAATAAAAACTAATTATGAAAATAGGTTTAAAGTTTACATATTTAATCAATCCAGAGCTAAATTTAATATGGGTTGTTAAACAGCAAATACAATTGGTTCGAACCAAAACGGTTGAGAGGTTAAACGAGGTAAGGTTCTTTAAATGGGATTTGGAAAATATGGTTGCTAGGAATCAAAATCCAGATAAAAAAATCCTAGAAATTCCCAAAACTGGGAATGAGGTTTTGGATCAATATTGTTTAGAAGGCATGAAACTTTTCTCTCAAGGACCATTTGCCAATAGCATAACAAAGAATAACGACCCATTGGGAACTTATTTATAAAAAAAACAGATAGTGTTTGTTCAAAAGCGTCTGGGTTTAAATACCCAGGCGCTTTTTTAGTTTTGTCAAAATAAATCCTGATTAAAATTATATTATGATGTCCCGAGATAATCTTTACCTTCGCAAATCAATTAGAGCTCATTAATTGTTGTAGATAATATGTTAAAGTGGTGGAAAATTGCGGGCGTTGTATTGGTATTATATGCCCTTATTGGAGGTTTATTAATGCCTGTGCCTCAGCTTCCTATATTAATGCAAAGCATTAGAAACTTATATTACCATGTGCCCATGTGGTTTGGTATGCAAACCTTGTTAATTGCCTCGGCTATTTATGCTGCAAAAGGCTTGATAAACAAAGATTTATTGCATGATATTCGTTCAGAGGCTTATGCCAAAATTGCCATGTTATTTGGTACGATGGGTTTGGTAACGGGTATGATTTGGGCCAAAAATACCTGGGGGGCATATTGGACAAACGACCCTAAATTAAACAGTGCAGCCATAGGCATGCTAATGTACGCTGCTTATTTTGTGTTGCGTGGCTCTATTGAAGATGAAGAGAAAAAAGCCAGAATATCTGCTGTTTACAATTTATTTGCTTTGCCCGTATTCATCGTGTTAATTTTTGTATTGCCTCGCTTAACCGCTTCGCTTCACCCAGGTAATGGCGGAAATCCGGGTTTTAACTCGTATGATTTAGATAGCAAGTTGCGCCTCGTATTTTACCCAGCTGTTTTGGGTTGGATTTTCATCGGATTTTGGATTGCCGAATTACAAATTAGAATTAATAAAATAGCTTTCTTTAAAGAAAAAGATCAATAAAATTATGACACATTTTATCATCAATCAAATTCAAAGTAGCAATATGGCCGATGCCGCAAGCACTGATAAATTTCAGGTAGTGGTAGCCGTTATTGCCCTTATATTTTTAGGTATTGTTGGCTACCTTGTTTCTTTAGATTTAAAAATTAGAAAGCAAGAGAAAAACTAAGATGAAAAAATCGAGTATAATTGGGCTCATTGTTATTGCCCTAGCCATTGGTGCCATCATTAGTATGTACGGCGATGCAAGTACTTACGAAGGTTTTGAAATGGCCCGCAACAATCCTGGTAAAGAATATCATGTAGTTGGCGTGCTGAACCGAGAAAAAGAAAAATATTATAACCCACAAAAAGATGCAAACTACTTTAGTTTTTACCTCACAGATGAATGGGGAAATGAAAGTAAAGTTGTGTACTTCAACCCAGAACCAGCAGATTTTGATAGGTCGGAAAAGATTGTTATCGTTGGAAGTATGGATGGGGAGCATTTTCAAGCCAATAAAATTTTGCTAAAGTGTCCAAGTAAGTATACCGATGGTGAGGTAAAAACTGCCGACGCAACCAGGTAGGTTCAAACCGAATTTCTTGTTTTTTGTTACATATTTTCTATCATTAATTTTTGTAAATGAGTTCAGTTACGTTTATAGGTGAGCATTTATTTTGGGGTAATTTAGGACATACAGCAGTGGTTGTATCTTTTATTTCTTCCATTTTGGCGAGTTTGAGTTTTTTCTTTGCAGAGCGCAACCCGCTAGATAAAAGCTGGGAAAATATAGCCAAATATTCTTTCCATTTGCACAGTTTGGCGGTGCTTACCATTATAGGCGCGCTGTTTAAAATTATTTACAGCCATTATTTTGAATACCATTATGCCTGGCAACATTCTAGCCGTGATTTGCCAGTTCACTTTATGATATCTTGCTTTTGGGAAGGTCAGGAGGGTAGTTTTCTACTTTGGATTTTTTGGCAAATGGTAATTGGTCAAATCTTGTTACGCACCGCTAAATCTTGGCTCAACCCAGTAATGGCTGTGTTAATGTTATCACAAATTGCACTTACATCGATGCTTCTTGGTGTTAAAATACTTTCGTATAAAATGGGAAGTAGTCCGTTTGAGTTGCTCAGAAACGTAATGGCAGATGCTCCTATTTTTAAACAAGCAGATTATTTAAGCAAAGTAAAAGATGGTAACGGTTTGAACCCACTATTACAAAACTATTGGATGGTAATTCACCCGCCAACTTTGTTTTTTGGGTTTGCTACTACTATTGTACCCTTTGCTTATGCCATTGCAGCTTTGTGGCGCAAAGATTTTAAAGAATGGTTAAAACCTGCGCTTCCTTGGGCTTTAATAAGTGTAATGGTTTTGGGAGCAGGTATTATAATGGGCGGATTTTGGGCTTATGAAAGTTTAAGTTTTGGCGGTTATTGGGCTTGGGATCCAGTAGAAAACGCTTCTTTGGTACCTTGGCTTATTTTAATTGCAGGTGTGCATGTAATGATTTTACATAAGGCCACAGGTAATTCATACATTGTTGCAGTTGTGCTTATTTTAGCTACTTTTTTATTGGTACTTTATGCCACTTTCTTAACACGTTCGGGCATATTAGGGAATTCTTCTGTTCACTCATTTACAGATTTGGGTATGAGCGGACAATTACTTGTGTTTCTATTAGCCTTTGTGATTTTATCTATTACCATGGTGGTATGGCGTTGGAAAATTATGCCTCGTTCGGCCAAAGATGAAGAAATTTATACCCGTGAGTTTTGGATGTTTATAGGTAGTTTAATTTTGGTAATATCTTCATTTCAAGTAACACTTACCACTTCTATACCCGTATTTAATAAAATATTTGGGGCCAATATGGCGCCTCCAGCCGATGTAATTGGTCACTATAACAAATGGCAAATGCCCATGGCTATTTTAATTGGGATATTAACTGCCGTTGCCAATTTACTGAAGTACAAGAAAAACAAAGAAGAAGGATTACGTAAGATTGGAATCTATGCGGCCATTTCATTGGTATTAACAATCGTATTGTTTTTTGCATTTAGTCTTAAAAACTATGTATACATGGGTTTATTGTTTGCCGGTGTGTTTGGCGTAGTGGGTAATTTTTCCATTCTGTTGCCTTTCTTGAGAGGTAAAATTAAATTGGCTGGAGCCAGTGTGGCACATATTGGTTTTGGACTCTTACTAATTGGTGTGTTGGTTTCATCGGCCAATAAACAAGTTATTTCGATTAATCAAACAGGGGAGGCTTTGAACCCAGAATTTAATAATAAAGAAAACGTAGAAAACATCTTTTTAGAGCGCGGAAAGCCAAACCGAATGGGCGATTACATCATTACGTATGTGCGCGATTCGCAACATTGGGTAAATACCTATTACCAGGTAAACTATAAGAAAATAAACAAACAAGGGGAGGTAGATTATGAATTTAATTTATATCCAAACGGACAAATAAATCCAAAGTTTGGTTTGGTTGCCAATCCTGATACCAAACATTATGTGAGTCATGATGTGTTTACCTATGTAAGTTCTGTGCCTTCGCAAAAATCGGGCGCCAAGTTTATTAATGAAAAAACACATGAGGTAAAACCGGGAGATACCATTTATACCAACAATGCTTACGCTATTTTGCAAGGTATAAACTCTAATACAAATGCCGAGAAGGTAGATGTTAAGAATTTTCAGGTATTGTTAGGAGCAGAGTTAAAAGTATACACCTTAGATAAAGTATATGATGCAATGCCTATGTATGGGGTTCAAAACAATGCGGCAACTAGTTATGAAGCATTGGTAGATGAGGCTAAGTTAAAGTTTAATTTTAAGGGTGTAAATCCCGAAACCAAAACAATAACCATTACCACTGCCGAGAAAGATACAAGTGGTGATTTTGTGATTATGAAGGCCATAATTTTTCCATGGATTAATTTGGTTTGGGCAGGAACCATTGTAATGATTGTAGGGTTTATGATTAGTATAATAAGAAGAATTTCAGATTTAAAAACAGCTTAATGGAAAATTCAAAATTGTATAAGCAGTTTCATCAAATTGCCGTTTTAGAAGGTATTTCCTTTATTTTACTTATGTTTATTGCTATGCCAGTTAAATATATGCTTGGCAATCCATTATTGGTAAAATATGTTGGTTGGGCGCACGGATTATTATTTGTGCTGTATATGATTTGGTTGCTCAGAGCCAAAATAGAGTACGATTGGAGTTTCAAAAAATCGGCCATAGCCGCAGTGGCAGCGCTTCTCCCTTTTGGACCGTTTTTATTAAAGAAATATATTTAGGCAATTTTGCTTGTTGTTTACCTAATAGGTTTTATCTCCAATAAAAATACAATCGTATAAGTTTTAATTTTTACTTATATTGTGTTTTATTAATTTTAAATACAAAGACAAAATGGATAATAATTTTAATCCTTGGCACCATGTTTCGCCAGGCAATGAGTTGCCAGAAATAGTAAACGGAATAGTAGAGATTCCGAAAGGAACGCGGGCAAAATACGAATTAGACAAGAGTAGTGGCTTAATTAAGCTAGATAGGGTTTTATTCAGTTCTGTTTATTATCCCGCTAATTATGGTTTTATACCACAAAGTTACTGCGATGATAAAGATCCCTTAGATATCTTAATTTTATCGCAAATAGAGTTGGTGCCTATGTGTATTGTATCAGCCAAGGTAATTGGGGTAATGCGTATGTTAGACAATGGCGAGGCTGATGACAAAATAATAGCAGTAGCTGCGGGAGATCCTAGTGTTAGTCATATAAACGATATTACAGAGCTGCCGCAGCATTTTATTTCGGAGCTAAGGAACTTCTTTGAAGATTACAAGAAACTTGAAAAAAAGACCGTTGTAGTAGAAGAGTTTTTTAATAAACAAACCGCCATCGAAATTTTGCAAGCAAGCTTTAAAATGTATCAAGAGAATTTTGGTTCTTAAAGGGTTTTTTGTGCAATAGTCAAATTTAGAGACACACGGCGGTTAATCCGCTGTAGAGACACACGGCCGTTTTTCAAACGTAGAGACACACGGCCGGGTGTCTCTACGTTGGTTTTGTTATAAATTT
>JAUYMZ010000233.1 GCA_030699355.1 Bacteroidota bacterium
ACACCGCAAAAAGAAAAATCCTATAAAGATGCCCTTCAATTGGCCGTAACTCTTGGTTCAGCCATATTAGAAAAAGGGGGTACAAGCCTTGATGCGGTAGAAGCAGCCGTGGTTTCTTTAGAAAATTTTCCGCTTTTTAATGCAGGTAAAGGCGCTGTTTTTACCAATAAAGGTACCCATGAAATGGATGCCTCTATTATGTATGGTTTGAACCTACATGCCGGTGCCGTGAGCGGGGTTTCTAACGTAAAAAACCCCATTTCGTTGGCCAAATGTATAATGGAAAAATCTGGTCATGTATATTTAAGCGGCAAAGAAGCAGAGAGGTTTGCCGAACTCAATCATTTGAGCATGGAAACAAACGCTTATTTTTACACCGAAGAGCGTTTTAAACAATGGCAAGATGTAAAAGATAGCGATACGTATCAGTTGGATCATACAGATAAAACAGAGCAAGGCGAGAAAAAATTTGGTACCGTTGGCGCTGTAGCTCTAGATATTCATGGAAATTTAGCGGCCGCAACCAGCACAGGCGGCATGACAAACAAGCGTTTTGGTAGGGTAGGCGATACACCCATTATTGGAGCCGGAACCTACGCCAACAATAATACCTGCGCCATATCTTGCACCGGCCACGGAGAATATTTTATTAGAGCCGTAGTTGCTTATGATATTTCGTGTTTAATAGAATACAAAGGCTTGAGCCTACAAGAAGCTTGTAAATTAGTGGTAAATGATAAACTGGTAAAAATGGGAGGCGAAGGCGGTTTAATTGCCATAGATAAATGGGGCAACATAGCACTTCCCTTTAACTCAGACGGAATGTATAGGGCTTGGCAACAAAACAACGAAGCCATACAAACGGCCATCTACAAATAAACAAACAAAATTTTACCTTAAAATTAGATTAAGTTTCCTACATTTGCGCCCTAATCAAATAGGTTAAGTAAGTTTTGAAATATATTATTACCAAAGCGATAACTGTATTGTTAGTATTGTGTGTGGCACAACTGATTGGTGCCAAGGCACAAGCTATTGAGCTAAATGAAAGTGCGGTAATGATGCTAAATGTAGAAGCAGAAACTGCAGCAGAATTGGATATGCCTATAAACCCGGTTTTTCCAGCAGACGAAAACGAAATGGACGAACATTTTGAATACGAATTGGTTAATATACGCAAAAACCAATTGCAAACCCGAGTAAATTTATACAAAACTTTGGGCGGAGGTTGGAACTAAAACTACTCTGCTATAGGCGAAGCGGCTACTTGCTGAAACTTTCTTTCTTTGAGCAAATAGCCGTTTCCGTTTACCAAAATATTTACTTTAAGGCCCTCAATAGAAATGGGAGCACCTTCAGAAATATCGGTGATATTAGAATGCTGTATATCTCTGCCATCTACAATTACCACGGCTCCGCTGCCTACCACTTCCAACTCGTTATCATTGGTTATTACAACGCCAGTGTCTTCTCCTAGTCCAATCCCGGTGCATTGTGGGTTGCTGGCTACGGCCTGAGCCAAACGATTAAACCTACCGCGTTTATCAAAATGCGAATCGATGATTACATTGGCCACAAAAGCCAAACCTGTAGTAATTTTTACTTCACCTTTTAAGTGGGCCAAATCGCTCTTTCCTTGGTAAATCATGGTATTGCTCATGGCCATGGCACCCGCACTGGTTCCTGCAATAACAAAAGTTGGTTCAGACGAAAGCCTATCGTGTAAAATTTGATAAATCTCGGTGCCACCAAAAATACTGGTTAAACGCAGTTGATCGCCACCGCTAAACATAACGCCATCGCAAGTTTTTATCCTGTCTATAAATTCCTGATTGTTGGCGTCTTGCCTGTTTCTGATAGATAAAATACCAATATTTGTGCAGCCAACTTTGCCAAAAGCATCCAAGTAATTATCGCCCACCTCTTCAGGAATTGAAGAGGCTGTTGTAATAACTTCTATGCGTTTATCTGTGCCACCAACCTCATCTACAATGCGTTTAAGAATGCCTAATTCGAAGAAATTTAAGCGATTACGTTGCACAAAACCCTGCTCTAAATCGGTTCCTTTATCCTCTGCTCCACCAATAGAGATGAGTTTTCCTTTTAGCTTTTCCAATATTAATTTAATTTAATGGGCTGCGAAGATAAGTCTACCCGCTAATTAGGCAAATGTTTTTCACATCACTAGCTTAATTTATATGGCTTTTTTAATGCGGATAGCCCATTCAAAATGGGTTTAATACGGGCTAAATAAAACCACCATAGGCTAGAATTAATAAGAATATCAAGAGCAAAAAGAAAAGCCATATGAGTAAAATGCCAATCCCTAGGATTAAACCTGCTATGGCCAATCCTTTTCCCGACCATCTTCCTGGATAATTCTTAAACTGAGATAAGGCTATTCCGCTAAAAATAACCGATGCAATTGAAAAAATGATGGATGATAGAATTTGGTATTGCCCTGAATAATACCCGTAAAATAGTATAAGGCTGAAAAAGGCAATTGCACTAAATATTCCAAACATAAGGCCAAGTATGCCATATATATTGAGCTCTTCCCCTCCTTTTTTAGCTAGCGGCTTCGCCATTTTCTTAAGCTGTTCCTTTTGGGTATTAAACTCTTTCTTAAAATAATTTTCTTTGGCCTTAGGTAAAATTATAGGTTCAGCCAAATCTACCCCTGCCGAAACTTGCGGCATAGGTTCAGGCAAAATGGCGTTTTGCGCTGTCTGAACCGAATCAAGTTTTACTGCCTCCTTGTCTGCCTTTTTTAACTGTTGGTTTTTAACGATAGATTGATTTGCTGAGGTGCTTTTTGTACCCTTCCAATCTATATGAAAACCGCGATTATGCACGCGCTTTTGGAATGTGCAAGAAGTTAAAAGTAAAAGGGTACTTATAACCAAAAATGAGAGTAGATGAAGATTTTTCATAACGCTAAGGTACTAGGTAATTTTTGAAAAAAGTAGAAATTAATTTCAACAAGGACTTATTACGCACAATTTTCATTTGTTTTTAATTTATTTATGGGTTATATCTTGTATAACAAGTATAAATGAGTATATTGCTTACGCTTCATAATGTTTAACATTAGTCTATTTTTAATAATTACTTAAGCTGAGTTAGGTGTTATGCATATGTAGAACGATAAGAGGTTTAATAATTAGGCATAAAAAAGTGCCGCCCATTAATAAACAAAAAGTATGAAAATTTTAGTTACCAGCGATTTTTCGCCAAATTCAAAAGCAGCCATTAGGTTTGTTCAAAGCCTAGTAAAACATTCAAAAAATATTGAGCTTGTTTTTTACCACGCGGTTCAAATAATGAAACCCACCTTATGGAGTAATGTGTATTTTAATCAGTATAAAACCGACGAAATAGAGCGGCTTACTAAAGAACTTAAAAAATTCACCAATACTGTAATTGGCAAAGATAAAGTAAAATTTGTGGCCATAAATTATGTAGTGGATGACGCCACAGATACGGAAAAGGACATTATAAAATACGCAGAAAAAAACAAAATGGACTTTATATGTATAGCCACACAGGGTGCAGGAATACTTAGAAAGATAGTTGGCACACATACCTCATATATTGTAAATAATTCAACGGTACCCATTTTTGTAATTCCTAGTTATTACAGGGCCAAATCTATAAAAAATATAACCTTTTTGTCTGATTTTGAAAACCTAAAAAATGAATTAACAAAAATCTCCAAGTTTACTAAAGAACATCCCGCTCAACTAGAGGTGCTTCACTATGCTACTGTAACAATTGACGAGAAGAAGCGATTAAAGAATAAAGAACTATTGGCGAAAGAGATGTTTAAGTTAAACATTCAAAAAAACAAGCTTGATCGTTCACTTGTAGACCGTATAGGAACGTATGTAAAAAAACATAAGCCTGAACTATTAATTATGTTTACAAACAGGGAGAAAAGCTTTTTTGAAAAAATATTTTTACCTAGTAAATCGGCAGAACTCACCTACTCCACTAAAGTGCCAGTTTTAATATACTCGAAATAGACACAATTATTTAAGGTGAAATGAAATATTCTTTGCAACTCGGAAAAATATATGGCATTAAAGTTCAAATTCATTGGACGTTTTTAATTTTATTGGCATTTATAGTATTTAGTAACATGCGTTCTGGCTCAGGAGCAGAGCAAACTTTATGGTCTATTTTATTTATCCTCACCCTGTTTTTTTGTGTTACCTTACATGAATTTGGGCATGCACTTGCAGCCAAGAATTTTGGTATAAAAACTAAAGACATTACACTTTTACCTATTGGTGGTTTGGCACGATTAGAATCTATGCCTGAGAAACCAAGAGAAGAATTAATTGTAGCCATATCTGGTCCACTGGTAAATGTTGCTATTGTTGCGGCCCTTTACCCGCTGGTTCACTATACCACCGATATTGAATCTTCACTCAAAGAACTTACAGCCGTAAATGGCCAAAATTTTCTGTTTAACCTCATGTTTATTAATATTTGGCTCGCTATTTTTAATCTGATACCGGCCTTCCCCATGGATGGTGGCAGGGTGCTAAGAGCCCTTTTAGCTTTAAAATTAGACAGGGTTAAAGCTACCGCAATTGCTGCGAAAATTGGGCAATTGCTGGCTATTGGATTTGTAATTGTAGGTTTTTATTCAAACCCATTTCTAATTTTTATTGGCATATTTATCTTTTTTGGCGCTAAATCTGAAGCTGATTATACGCAGAATAAGTCTTTCTTGGAGGGGTATTTTGTAAGGGATGTTATAATGAAACATTATCAAACGCTCGAAACAACAGACACCATTGAACAAGCTGTAAATATGCTATTAAACGGTCAAAACAAAAGCTTTTTAGTAATAGAAAATGAAAAGATAGTTGGCACCTTAAATCGCGATGAAATAATTAGGGCCTTAAATAGTTCCAACAAACAAACGCTCATACATACAGTAATGAATAAAGAAGTAATTTCTTTAAATGTTGAGATGCCTTTAGCGCATGCATGGCAGGTAATCCAGCAACACAAAATGCTCATGCCTGTTTATGCGAGCAACAAATTAGTGGGCACCTTAGATTTAGAAAATATTTTGGAATTTATAATGGTTAAAAATGCAAAAAACAATTAATTAATTCGTTATTTTTCAGCTTATTTGCTATATTTACAAATAGCTTTTCATTCTCAATAATTAGGTAGGGCAATATTGCCTCATTTGTCTCTGGTATAGTTACAACTTTAAATTTCGAAATATTTTTCAACCAATAAAAAATCAAACATGAGCACATTAATTTTAATTATTTCAGCAGCTTTGGTATTATTTGTATTAAAAGGAATACGAATTGTACGGCCAACTCAAAGAGGTCTAATTGAACGATTAGGTCGTTACGACAAGTTCGCAAAACCAGGTTTTCACTGGATTATCCCCATTATCGAAAAAATGGTTCTCGTAAACATTACAGAACGAATGATTGATGCAGAGCCACAAGAAATTATTACCAACGATAATTTAAATGCCAGTGTAGATGCCGTTGTGTATTTTAAGGTATTGGAAGAAGAAGAAAGCGTTAAAAGCTCTCAATATAGCGTGAATAATTATGAGGCGCAGGTAATAAACTTAGCTAGAACAACCCTCAGAAATATCATTGGAACCTTAACCCTTAAATCTGCCAACAGCGAAAGAGGCAAAATTAATTCTGAGTTTCATAAAACCCTATCTGATGAAACCCGCAGTTGGGGTATTGTAATTGTGAGAACAGAATTAAAACAAATAGATCCGCCTAAAGATGTGCAAGAAACAATGAATAAAGTTGTAAAAGCAGAAAACGAAAAAATTGCTGCAGTAGATTATGCAACGGCCGCCGAAACGGTAGCTGATGGCGTGAAACGTGGTAAAATTAAAGAAGCTGAAGGTATAAAACAATCGAAGATTTTGAACGCCGAAGGTGAAGCTGAGGCCATCAGATTAGTTAATGAAGCAGCCAATAAATATTTTATTGGAAATGCACAACTGTTAAGAAAATTGGAAACGGTAGAGGTATCGCTAAAATCTAATGCTAAAATAGTTATCCCGGCTGGTAGCGACTTAGTAAATGTAATTGGTGAGCTAGCAGGAGCTTTGCCTCTAAAAACCAAAGCAGAATAGCACTCTTGCCTAATGCCCTTTCAAATTTTCTAAGGCTACTTATAAATGGGTTGAACCAATATTTGGTTCAACCCATTTATTTTATAAAAAAGGGATAAGTCGCAAAATGATGGCAATAATCAAAAGCCAAAATAGAAGGGATACAATGCCAAGGATTAATCCTGCAATGGCTGCGCCTTTCCCCATCCATCTTTCTGGATTATTTTAAACTGAAACAAGGCCACACTACTTATAACCAAAAATGAGAGTAGATGAAGATTTTTCATAATGCTAAGGTAATAATATTCTAAAGAAATTTTATCCCTATTGATTGGGTGGTAACTTTTCTTTAGTATTCGGTTTCAAAAACCTTTGCCATATTTCGAATAAAAGCATATAAACCAGCAAGGGGAAAACAATAAAAGTGAGCTTATTATACTCCCAAGCTTCTGCAAATTCAAAATGTATGAAATGCATTACACCGCGTGTTAAACCGCAACCATAACATTCAACATCAAAAAAGCGAACCGATAAACACATGGCTTCGCCCGTATCAAAATAATCGGCTGGCAAATACATTAAAAATAAGCCAAACGAGATAAGTAAAAATAATAGGCCGTATCCTACTTTTTTCTTATGTTTTTCTGGAACTTGTATTTTAAATAAACCCATTGTTTAATTTTCTTTTTTTAGTTTTACAATTACATTTTCACCCTTTTTCATAATAGCCACCACATCGGTGCTATTGGTATCGTCTCTTAAACTTAAATTGGCTGTACACAGCCTAAAATTACCTTCGCTTAACCCATGTATTCTTACAATGGCTTCTTGCTTCTTTGGAAACGGAATAACCAAAGTCTTCTTTTCTTGCTTAATTACAAATCTATCAATTACCTTTTTCTCGTTCACATAAATAGCAATTTCATCACCGTCTTCTTGCCGCGCGTCCCAAACCTCAATAATAATTTCTTCACCCTTCCAAGCTAAGCTCAAAGCCTCATTGCTGCGCAAATAATTGTCGCCAATTTTTGCCGTAATATCAGTGTATTTCTGTTGCATTTTCTTCAACGAATCTTCATTCTTAATATAATCTGAATGCAAATACTTTTTAGCCAACTCGTTTATATAGTCTGAACCTATTAAATACAACTGCCCATTCGTGCAACTTTGTCCGTTAGCAAATTTACCTTTAAACGAACCCTGAATAATCGTTTTTCCTTTCACCATTTTTATACTGGCATTGTCTACATGCAAATAGCAAAAACTGGCAGCCTCAGCGCTCGATTTGGTGCTAATATTTTCTGTTTCATAAAAAGAAAGTTTCTTCTTTTTCCAATCAACACTGCCTTTAATTTTACTGGCAGTTCGGTCTGAACCAAAAATATCTGTTAAACTGCTTCCTTCTATTTTTCCGTTTTCGATTTCTTTGAATTTTAGCTTAAAACTAATGATTTCTTGGGTTGATAATTGCAAAGTACCCATCAACTCGTAATCTTTATTTGTCTGACTATATGCTATTTGAAAAAAAAATAAACCAATTATTAGACTACATATTGTTTTCATACTTCTTTTATTATAACCTTGTTCTAGAAACAAATAAACAATTTTATTTATGAAAAACACAAACAAACTATTCGTTTACATTTTAGCCGCCTTCTTAATTTTTGGTGGTACAGCTTATGCTTCATTTCCTGTAAAGAATGAAAGCAAAAAAGAACAATCAACTTTAACTGCTAAAGAAGAATTAAAAGCAGCACAACTTCAGTACAGTGAATTAGCTAACACCATTGTTAAAGAAGATTCTAAAACAACTGCAAAACCAGCAGATTTAGATGAGAAATGGATTTTAGTTCTTTTATGGTGGTTTTTAGGATTCTTAGCAGCTCACAGATGGTACAAGAAAAAGCCAGTAGGTTGGAATATCCTTTACATCTTAACTGGTGGTGGTTGTGGTATCTGGGCAATTGTAGATATTATCAACATCTTGACAGACGAGTTTTAATTAATATCTAAACTTAGTTTAAAAAGCAGCTATTCAAAAAATAGCTGCTTTTTTTATGCCTAAATTTTGAAATTAAATTTGGTTCAGTATATTGTGAGTAATTTATAGACGCTCTTATATGAAAATTTTAGACATCAAAGTAATGCGAGGCCCCAATTACTGGAGCATTCGCCGCCATAAACTCATTCAAATGCGATTAGATTTGGAGGAAATGGAAGAACGTCCTACCAATAAAATTGAGGGTTTTGGTGAGCGTTTAGAAGCATTATTTCCAAGCATGTTCTCGCACAGGTGTTCTATTGGTGAACCGGGTGGCTTTTTTAGTAGGGTTAAAGATGGTACGTGGATGGGCCATGTTATAGAACATATTGCCCTAGAACTACAAACGCTTGCCGGCATGGAATGTGGCTATGGCAGAACCAGAACTACAGGCAAACATGGTATTTATAATGTGGTGTTTAGCTATATGGAAGAAAAGGCTGGGATATATACGGCCAAAGCCTCTGTTAAAATTGCCGAAGCCCTTATTGCCGGCGAACCTTATGATTTAGCAGAAGATATCCAAAACCTCAGAGAAATTAGAGAAAGCGAACGTTTGGGTCCGAGCACAGGTTGTATTGTAGACGAGGCAGTAGCTAGGGGTATTCCTTATATAAGACTCAACAAACATTCTTTGGTTCAGCTTGGATATGGCGTTAACCAACGCCGCATTAGGGCTACCGTGGCCAGCACCACAGGCAGCATTGCCGTTGATATTGCCTGCGATAAAGAGGAAACAAAAAACTTGTTAGAAGCTGCCGAAATTCCAGTACCAAAAGGCAGAATTATTTATACCGAGGAGGGCTTACAAGCGGCCATAGAAAGTATTAATTATCCCATTGTAACCAAACCTGTAGATGGAAACCATGGCAAAGGCGCTACCACCAACATAAACAATTGGGAAGATGCCGTTAAGGGAATGGAAGCCGCCAAAAAATATGGTCGTGCTATTATTGTAGAGCGTTTTATAACCGGATTAGACCACCGGGTTTTGGTAGTGAATTACAAATTTGTTGCCGCTGCCATTCGCAAGCCTGCTGCCGTTACGGGTGATGGCATTCATACCATTCAAGAGCTTATTGATATTACCAACCTAGACCCACGACGTGGTTATGGTCACGAAAAAACCTTAACCAGCATTAAAATAGACGATTTTACGCTAGATATCTTAACTCAAAATAACCTCAGCTTAGAAAGTATTTTACCTGCCGGGCAAGAGTTATGGCTTAAACCAACCGCCAACCTAAGTACAGGCGGAACGGCTACTGATGTTACAGATTTTGTACATCCAGATAATATCTTTATGTGCGAGCGCATTGCCCGTATCATTGGATTAGACATTTGTGGTATAGATATTATGGCCGAAAGTTTAAGTATGCCAATTTCTGAAAATGGTGGCGCCGTGCTAGAGGTAAATGCCGCCCCTGGCTTTAGAATGCACATAGACCCAGCAGTTGGGTTACCTCGCAATGTGGCAGAGCCTGTAATAGATATGTTATATCCTGTAGGCTCATCTGCCCGTATTCCTATTATTTCCGTTACCGGCACCAATGGCAAAACCACCACCACCCGCCTCATGGCACATATGGTTAAAACCATGGGTTACAAAGTAGGGTATACCACCACAGATGGCGTTTACATTCAAAACCAGTTAATGATGCGAGGCGATTGCACTGGTCCGGTAAGTACCGAATTTGTTTTAAAAGACCCTACGGTAGATTTTGCCGTTTTAGAATGTGCTCGTGGGGGAATTTTGCGCGCCGGATTAGGTTTTCATAACTGCGATATGGCCATTGTAACCAATATTGCTGAAGACCATCTTGGCTTGCAAGATATAGATACCATAGAACAATTGGCGAGGGTTAAGGCTGTAGTGCCAAACAGTGTATTGCCACATGGATATGCCATTTTAAATGCAGATAATAAACATACTGCTGCTATGGCCACCGGACTAAAATGTAAAGTGGCTTACTTTAGTATGGACGAAAATAATCCTTTGGTTCAAACCCACATGAAAGCTGGTGGCTTGGCTGCTGTTTTCGAAAATGGCTATGTTACCATTTGCAAGGGAACTTGGAAAATTAGGGTAGAAAAAGCAGCGAATATTCCGCTTACTTTTGGCGGTAGAGCTGCGTATAATATCCAAAATATTTTGCCAACCATTCTCGCAGGATTCATCCGCAATTTTAAAATTGAAGACATGCGCATTGCCCTGCAAACTTTTATTCCTGGTCCGGCACAAACACCCGGCAGGATGAATATTTTTAGGTTCAAGAATTTTGATGTAATGGTAGATTATGCGCACAATGCAGCGGGCTTTAAAGCAATTGGAGAAATGCTGCAAAAAATTGATGCCAAACACGTGGGAATTATTGCTGGTGTAGGCGATAGGCGAGACGAAGACACCATTGCATTAGGCAAGGTTGCGGCCCAAATGTTTGATGAAATTATTATTAGGCAAGACAAAAACTTGCGTGGCAAAACAGAGCAAGAAATTATAGATTTAATGATGCTTGGTATTTCAGAAATAGATGCCAATAAAAAGGTAACTATCATCAAAAAAGAAAGTGAAGCCATTGAGTTTGCCATCAAAAACGCCAACAAAAACAGCTTCATCACCATTTGCAGCGATGTGGTTCCAGATGCATTGGATCAAATTATGAAGTTAAAAGAAATGGATGATGCCGGTTCAATCGAATTTGGCAAATTTTAAAAAGTAGGTACATTGGTAATGTGTAAGATTTTACCACTGATACGTACATAATATTGTCGCAATGGTCGGTCGGCTGGGCCTTCCGCCTGACCACCATTGCTGGCATAAAACTTAGAATTACAACAAGGTACAAAACTCCCTCTTACACCCGTGTATTGCCCGCATCTGTAGTATAAATTAGAGCTATCCATGCTCACAAAACTGCAAGAACTATCTACTTTAAAAGGGCAAGACCTATCAAAAGCCACAAATTGATCGGGACCAGTAAAGCCGGTATTGTAAACAATTACCCCGCGCTGCCTATATCCTTGTGTTGGTTCATACACAAAATTATTGGGGAAGTTTAAATCTGAATAGAGTGGTAAATCGAGGTTAATATAAAAATCTACATTTACCGCCGGAAAGAAATCTTGATTTGAAATTTGCCTTTTATCTTTTTTACAAGCCGCGCCCATCACAAAAATAAAGGCAAACATATACATCCAATTCTTCTTTTTCATGGTATAAACAATTTTATGAATGAAACAAAGTAAGGCATAAAGCCCAAAATTATCAACGCAAAAATTCGGCCTGAACCAAAACGTGATGGGTTAAAAATTATTTAGTATTTAAAATTGTCATAATCCCTCTAAAACTATTTAAACCAGCTTGTAGGTGTATAAAAAGAAATGAAGTCTTTTACTTGCTCCTTTTAAATCTGATTTAATTCAAATGCATATTCATAACTGATTACGCTTTTGTCTTTTTCATTTTTCTTCCAAGCTTCTTCTAAATGACTCAGCTCAATAATATCATTGGTGCTTGTTGGCTTAAATTCAGTTGCTACCCTATCTAAAACAGTTAATTCGTCTTCTGAAAACAATCCCGCATTAAATGGTCTGTCGTTTCTTGCCTTGAATTGTTCGCCTGTGTATCCTTGCGGGAATTCTGTGGTAAAAATATCTATTTCGTTTTTGTTGGCTAAATATTCAAATATGCTTTGAAAATTATTTGGCACAGGTCCCATATCAATTGCTTTGTAACGAACACCACTTATTGAGAAACAACTTTGTTTAAACATCAAAAAATCGGCATAAAATAATAGCTTATTCATTTTGGTTTTAAAAGGTTGAATCTGTTCAGAAAAATATACTACCATTTCGGTAAACTTTTCAAAATTGGGATTTCGGTAACCTGAGTAAATATCAGCTAAATGATTACCCAACAAGTATTCTTTGAAATTAAGATTAAAAATATTTCGCTTTCTTTCTTCAACCAACAATTGAGCTTTTTGAACATATTTAGCCTTCGCCTTGTCGTTTATGGTTGCACATAACTCAACCATATCTATAAAAAACTTAGGGTCATCAGCCATCTGAATTAATTTTGCATTGGCGATGCTTGGCATTTCACCTGCTTCGTATTGGCGGTAACTATTAACGCCAAATCCTAATATTTCAGACATCTTCGCAGCCGATAAACAGTACTTTTCACGTATTCTTACAATTTCATAAGGAAATGGAATATTAAATCTGTCTCGGTATTGGTTATATACCTGATTCATATTCACTTCATCCATTGATGTGGTCGTAAATTGTTCATCGCTATCCTTGCATTTGTAATAATGAAAAACAATTTCAAATGTTTCCTTTCTAAAATCCATCGACCTGCGTTCTTTGGTCAATTTCATTTCTTTGCCTGTGATTGGACTTTTCATGTCTATTTTATTTTAAAGGATATTGCATTTTGTGTTGAGCCAAATGAAAGGAAATGCAAATTACACTGCTGCCCAATGCACCCATAGTAATTTTAATGTACACTTCCTTTTTCTTAACCGTTTTGCCAAACACCCACATATCAGCACCACCATAAAGTTTTTCTTCAAGTGGCCCTTCGCTGTAGTCTTTTGTTTCGAGTGCTTCAAGAATGGCTTTGCGTTCAATGGGGCGAAGTTCTAAATCTACTAGTGCTTGTGCGTTTTTTCCTCTATCATCTCGAAAAAGCACATCCCAAAACTTCATTTTTTCTTTGAAGTCTTTTAAAAAGGCTGCTACTGCTTTTTCTGAACTCATACAATTTTTGGGTGCCGCGAAGGTAAATCCATTTTTCTAAAATACAACTATAAAGTTGTTTATTTTAAAATAATTAGTTAAAAATGCAATTATAAAGTGTATTTAAACAACCTTACCTTTATTGTTTAGTAATTTTGGGTACCAACGCAAAAAATTTGGTCTGAACCAAAAGGTGATTGATGAAAATTAGATGGCCGTATATTTTCTTCAATTATAATTGACGAAATATTTTATTAAGCAAAAAAGTGAGGAATAGCGTTATTTAGTATTTAAAATTGTCATAATTCCTCTAAAACTAGCCAAGCCTGCTTCCAAGTTTTCAATAATATTTTCTGCTAATATCTCCGGATCTGGAAGATTATCTAAATCTGCCAATGATTTGTCTTTAAGCCAAGAAATATCGAGGCTGGTTTTGTCTCTGGCGATTATTTCTTCATAACTAAACTTTCTCCAACGTCCTTCTGGATTTGTTTCAGGATGATAGGTTTCTTTACGTTTGTTTCTGTTATCGGGTTTGTAGAGTTCAATGAAGTCTTTTAAAACATCAATGTTTAAAGGGTTTTTCTTCAAGGTATGATGAATATTTGTGCGATAATCATATACCCAAATCTCTTTTGTCCAAGGGTTTTTACTAGCAGGTTTATTATCAAAAAATAAAACGTTAGCCTTTACACCTTGGGCATAAAATATTCCTGTAGGCAAACGAAGAATTGTATGCAGGTCGGTTGTTTCAAGTAATTTTTTACGAACCGTTTCCCCTGCGCCGCCTTCAAACAAAACATTATCTGGTAATACAACGGCTGCCATTCCTGTTGTTTTAAGCATAGAACGAATGTGTTGCACAAAGTTCAATTGTTTGTTGCTAGTGGTTGCCCAAAAGTCTTGACGGTTGTATGTTAAATCGTCTTTTTCTTGTTCGCCTTCGTCATTGGTAAATGTTTGCGAACTCTTTTTACCAAAGGGTGGATTAGCTAAAACATAATCATACGTAGTTGGAGATGCAGCAATTAAAGCATCAGCAGGAGAAATGAAATTATCGCTTTCAATGTCGCCAATGTTATGTAGGAATAAATTCATCAAAGCTAAACGCCTTGTACCTGCAACAATTTCGTTTCCGAAAAAGGTCTGCATTTTTAAAAACTTATTTTGCTCTTTGTCTAGTTTGTTATTCTCTACAATAAAATCGTAAGCCGCTAAAAAGAAACCACCTGTTCCGCAACTTGGGTCTGCTATGGTTTTCATGGGTTGTGGCTGAATACATTCCACCATAGCACGAATCAAAGGTCGTGGAGTAAAGTATTGCCCTGCACCGCTTTTTACATCTTGTGCATTTTGCTCTAATAACCTTTCGTAAATATCACCTTTAACATCTGCACCCATTACCAACCATTGTTCACTATCAATCATATCAATGATTTTAGCCAACATAGCAGGGTCTTGAATTTTGTTTTGGCTCTTGGTAAATATTTGACCCAAAATTCCTTTGGCTGTGCTTAATTCCCTTAGCAACGTGGCATAGTGTAATTCCAGTTCTGCTCCTTTTTTATGGGTTAAACTTTCCCAATTGTAATCCTTTGGAATAGGTAATTTCCTATTATGCGGCGGCTTTGCATATTCATCCGCCATTTTTAAAAAAAGCAAATAGGTAAGTTGCTCTAAATAATCTCCATATCCTACACCTACATCACGCAAGGGATTACAGAAACTCCATACTTTGCTAACTATACTTGATGTGTTATTGCTCATTTTTTATATGAAATTGATAATTGAATTAATGTTCTTTCTTCTTGGCTAGTTAAAGGGTTCAGTCTTTCATTGACTAACGTCCTTGAACGGATCGTTGTATAAAGTAAATCATCCCAATTGAAAAAATCAATTGTGTTATTGCCTAATTGCGTTGAGTTTATTCTGTCAAAATAAATTCTATCTTGGTCTGTAAATATGATTTCTTCATCAGGGTTATGATAGTAAGGATGAACTATTGAGAAAGTACAATTATTATATTGGTCATTAAGTGATTCAATTGTGTTTTTTTGACCTTTACGTTCTGGTGAATTACACAACTTGCAAGAATAGAACAGATTTACTGCTGTAAATGTGAATTGAGGGTAATCTCCTTTGTGAGCAAAATGGTCAATTTCGTGACCAAGACCAATTAGATATCTTTCACAGTAAACACATTTAAGACCTTGGTTTGCAAATAATTTTCCTGAGATTTCATTTTTGACTGAATTACGAATCATACCCCAAGAAGCTTGTGTGAAATTTCCGTTTTGTCGGAGCTTCAGCGCTCTAACAAATCTAGAACTGGCTCTAGAAATAGTTAATCTAGTTGTAATATTAAGCATTGTAATTTTCGATATAATTTTCAGCCTTTTCTATTATTATTTTCAAAGGGTCGTTTTCGCTTAAAACTAAAGTAGATACTTTTTTAAGTATTCTTTTTATCTCGCTAAATTCATTAGAACTTCTATTAATCATAGTAACTAATTTTGTTAAATCATATTCCAAAAATGAATTTCGAGTTGATCTAACATTAAAAATAGAGTAAAGAACTTCTTCTGCTGACCAACCAAATGTATTTAAATTTTTGGCTAAAGGAACAACCTCAATTAATTGATTTAAACCTCTAGTTAAACCTATAACTTTTGAACTATCACCTTCCAAATCTGAAACAATAAAATGGGAATGTGAAGTTAGAATAAAATGACATGAATGAAAGTTAGCAAAAACTTGTTTTAAAAATGAAATATATTTCATTTGCCAATTTGGGTGCAAGCTTATTTCTGGTTCGTCAATTAAAACAATACTATCCTCTTTTATAATAGAGAAAATCCTAATCATTGATAATAACAAATGGTATTCACCAGAGCTAACATCCTCAATAGAAAGCGAGTTTGCATCTTTAACAAAATTAATTCCTTTTAAATTAATAATGTCAAGATTCTCTAAATGTGTTAACATCGCTATATCATTTTGATTCACCTCATTACTTAAAATGTCAATTTCAATTATTTTTGAGGATGATTTAGGTTTTTTTTTGAAAAATGATGGTTTGTTTATCAATATATTTATATACTCTACAAGTTCATTTATTGCTTTTGGATTATTTTTAAAATTGGAATTATAATATGGAATACTCCAAATAGGATTTTCCTTCTTCCTATTTGTATAAGTAAATTCAGATTCCCACCATGCTTCATAGTACTTTATAAAATTCGATGAATTTAAATTGCCTGAAAAAAATAACTTATTTATTTTGGTTACATAATTAATTGTAAGACTTTCTCTGAATCCTAGGAAAATTAGTAAATCCTTAAGATTAATAACGAAATCCATACTTTTAATTGATGAATTGAACAAACTACTTATAGTTTTGCCAACTGCTGATTTTGTGCTCGAGCTAGAATTAGTGCTTCTAACTCCCAAGTATTGATAAAAATCTTCAGGAGCACTGTTTTTAAATACAAATCGATCAGGTATGCTTCCAGTGCTTACTAACACTTTTGTTGGAAGAACCAAATCCTCTAATTTTATTTCAAAGTCCGACTTTATCTCTTTTAAGAAGCCTTCAGTGTATTCCAATAAATTGGTTGGTCTATTTTTGTAATAGCCATAATTATAGAGCTTCCCACCATCCCTTTTAAAGGTTATCAAGTTCTTTGAAATGATTTCATACTGGTCGCCATTCAAATAGTACCTTATATGAAGTCCAAATGGGAGATTAATTCTATTATTATTAGAAATTTTATATTCATTAAATTGTCTGAATATTTCTGCAATTGTTCTCAAAATAAAACTTTTTCCAGTTCCGTTTGGCCCAATAATGACGGTTGTGTATGGTTTTCCTTCAAATCTTAATTCATTGTCATCGCATAAATCTAATTCTATGTTTCCAAGTTGTGGATGGTCTTTTAGTTTTAAATATGTTACTCTAAACATTTTAGAGAAATTGTTTGAATTAGGATTCTGTTTTTTTTCTGATTTATACTGATTTATAGTTTTCATAAGCTTTAGCCTAATTTACCTTATAAGACAAAATAAAATCACCTTGTTTCAAAGGTTGTTATTTTTCAAAAATGATTATAGTTTCTTTTTTTAATGATTTGTTTGGAAGTTAAGAACTAAACTTAAGAAATATTAAATTGGATATTGTTGCATGAAATTACCATAGTTTTATTTGAGGTTAAGCATTTCATTATTTATTTTTCTTAAAAGCGTTGAAGTTTATTCCTTCAAAATAAAAATGCTCATTCAAATTGCCTTTATATTCATGAAATTCAGCAACTCTTTTTTCTGGATTTAAATTGAATAGGCGATATAAATAATAGGAATTGGAGTTGAGTTCTGAAAATTTAAGTTCAGTCAATGAAATTTGAAACTCTTTATTATAATTTGCAGTGGTAGTTTTTACTTCAATCTTCTTTTCGCTACCATCAAAATTTCTAGAAAAAATATCATAACCCTCTCCATCTTTTACCTTAATCACTTCATTTGCAAATGCGTCTTTTCCATTTGCTTTTAGTATTTTTTTTTCATACTCTATAACTAGTTCTTCCCCTAATTGCCCAATTTTAGCTAGATTCCTATTTTGTTCTTCCCAATTAATATCAACTCCCTGAAAATCGAATGTTCGAATAGGAATTTCGTTATAGCCTTCAGTAGGAGTTTTCCTTTTTATTAGATTCTCTTTGTTTGATACCCAATATTCATGAACCTGCTTTTGCATTTTTTTTGCAAAGGCCTTTTTATTATGTTCATATTTATCCATGAGACCTAGTTCAATACATAAATCATAAAAACCATTTCCCCATTCATCTTTATCTAAACGTTTTGCCATTACAGTTAATGGAGGTCTATTGTTTTCACTTTCAAATCTAGCTATATCATCCAAAATTGAATGTAACAAACTGATATTAGGGGAATCGTATCCTAATTGCTCAAGAAATGCACTATAAGCAATCGGATTATTTGAAATGGCCCTTTGAATTAAAATAAGTCTTGCTTCTTCATTCATATACTTAATTAAATTAATCTCCCTTCAAATGCCATTTTTAAAATACTTTGCCTTAAAGTTTCTGCCTGCTGCAAACTTTGGCTGATGGTTTCTTCTATTTTATCGCATACGGTTAGTTTGCTTTCTAATTCGGAGACGATGAATTGTTGTTCATTTAAGGGGCAATAAGGAAATTCAATTTGTCTGATTTTTTCTTGACCAATGTTTCTCATTGAATCTTGATTTCCAGTGGAAAGGACTTCAATTTGTTTTCTACCTTTCCTTGAACGCAAATAATAAAGGACATATTCTTTTAGTACATCTTGCGAAAAAGTGAATCTTAAAATCTTATCACTAAGCATTAATTTCTTGTTAACCTTTTTTACAATTACACAAGCCCCAATAAATTCGATTGTATTTGCACGACTAAACAAAAAATCACCTTTCTTGATAAGATAATTGGCATTAAATAAATCTTTTGAAAAACACGTCTTACTTTCCATCTCATCAAAAAAACCCCATGTTACAGAGCTTACTTTTATTATTCCAACCTCATCAATATATGGTGGCCTTTCATCACACCTATAACTTTTGCCTGAATTTATATTCTCTATGTACTCTCCAAGTTTTGCTAATTTCCACCCCTTCGGCAATTCACCCTCTTTCACATTTTTATTTGTCAACTTTCCTTCAAATGCCCATTTCAACAAACTTTGCCTGTAAATTTTTAACTGCTGTTGTGCGGTGAGCAGTTGTTGTTTGCCGTTTTCTAATTCGCTGAGTAGTTCTTCAATTTTGGCTACTATGGCTTGTTGTTCGGGGAGTGGGGGGTAACAAATATCTAAATCTACTGCATTATTAATAGTAACTTGAGGTTGGGCTGTTCCAGTAACTAATTTTGTTTTTTTTGCGATATTTAAAGCATAAAATAAATAAGTCTTATCAAGTTTGTTTTTCTCTTTGATATCCAATACCAAAGAATTATTTGTGACATAACATTTTGGCGGAGATAAATTAATTTTTCCACTTGCCGCACCTCTACAAGAAATTAAGACCTGTGGTTCTTCAAATAAATATTTGTCATTAAAGCCAATTATTCCATTTGCTCCGAATACAGGAAATCCAGAAGGCTTAAGTTCTTTTACAGGCAATCCTTTTCCATAAACAATACCACATACTTCTCCTAATTTTTTCGTTTCCCAGTGCTTCGGTATATCTTTTATCTCACTCATTATCCTGCTAATGCTTCATTTAATTCGTTAATATTATCTTCGGTCTTGTCGCCAAACAATTGCCACATTTTACCCAATTCTCCTTTTGCAGCAAATGGGAGTTTAGTCAAATTGCTTTCAATTGAGTAATAATTTGAAAATGTATCAATTAGATTTATTTTTATTTGGTTCAAAAAGCTTTTAGTCAAACAACCTAATTGAGGAAAATGTGGATAACTTGTTGGTTCAGTCAAATAGCCATCAAATAAGTAAGGCATTATAAATAAAGGCTTTACGACTTTTTTTGTGGTGCTGGAGGTTTCCCAGTCAAATAAAACTATGCCCATACTGGTATATACTTTACAAATTTTCTTGAATTATTGTCTGGGTCTTCTTCTTTAATAAATCCAGCCTGTGCTGTATCTTTTATTATTCTTGAAACCATAGCAGCATTTTCATCGGCAATTTTAAACCGCTCTCTTAAGGTGGTATTGGTCATTTTTTCGTTCATTACGTACTTCAAACAAGCATGCTGGTAACAGGCCCTAATTCTATCTTGTTTATCCATATCAGCAAATTTTTGATAGGCATAAAGCACTACTTTGGTGTGTTTTTCTTGAATCATGGCATCATATGCAGGTAGTTGAAAAATTTCAATATTGGCTACAACCTTATCCATTCCGCTGCCTCGTTCTTCACAAATCCTAAATCTTCTCATTATTCCGGCCAAATCTTCATTCCTGCTTTGGCATTCATCAATAAACCTATTTGGCGTTATTAATGGTACACCAGGATTAGATATTTCAATTCTGTCAGCATATATTTCTACCACAGGACCAGTACCTTTTTCTTCAAAGTCTTGGTGAATAATAGCATTGGCAACCAATTCTCGAATGGCAATTTCAGGGTACATATTAACAGTGTCTCGAAATGCCTGCCCCATTATTTCATTGGTTGGCAATAAGTCATTAATGTATTTTATCATCCCTTCAAAGCCAACAGCATAACCATATTTCCCTTCGTGTTCTTTGATTGCTTTTAGTTTATTCTTATTTTCATAAAGAATAACTCTAACCGATTTGCGCTTAACTGAGTCGAAGTCTTGAATATTTTTAGCAAACAGCAAAGCACCAAGATTGGTAATTGCAAAACCAGAGGCTGTTTTTTTTATGAATTTCTCGCTTGCAAATTTTTCTATTACTGCCTCTCGGGTTGATGGATAAGCGATTTTAAGCAAATCAAAATAACATTGGGTATCAAGTAATGAAATAATTTCTGCACTAGATTCTACATTCATTGCAATGCCTTTTTCAAATGCATGCTTTGGCGCTTTAGTCCAAATTTTCTTTTCTTTCTCAGGAAATTCTTTCAAGGAGCGAGTTATACTGCCTACTCTAACAAAGTCTCCATGCGAAAAACAAGTAGGTTGACTCTGTGCTGCCTGAATTTGAAAAAGGGAAATAAGACAATTGTTGTAAATAGTCTCAAAGATTAAAACCTCAATTCTGGGAGAAGTTCGTTGTAACAGCCAATTCTCTAATTCTTCATTGCCAACTTTGTGTAACTTGGGTCTAAAGGTTGTTCCTACTACTTGAAGCGACTTATCGTCTATACCAAAAACCAAATAACCAAATGGTTCATTTTGTAAACACGCTCCATTACTTAATGCCGAAATATATTTCCCAATTTCATCCTCGTGTTTAAAATTCAATTTAAACTCAGCCCATTCACATTCTTTGGGAAGTTTCAAAAGCCTATCAATGATTTTATGTAATTCTTTATCTGTCATTATGCCGCTAATATCTCATTTAATTCATCAATAATTTTATCGGTTTGTTCCCCGAACAATAACCACATTTTTCCCAATCCGCCGAGTGCATTAAATGGGTTCAGGTCAAAATCTTCTTTATCTATATGAAAGCTATTGGCAACATAATCCTTAATCATTCTTAGCCATTGCATTTGTTCCTCGTTAAAGCGATTGTGTTTACCTGCATTTTTCTTAAATATCCATTCTCTAAAATTCTTATCTACTATGTGGTCAAAACTACTTAGCCATGCATCAATGTCTAACTGCTTTCTAATTATTGATATTAACAATGTTAAATCTTGTTTTGGCTTTTCATTTCTTGGTGGGCGATTTACCAATGTTCCCTCCATTTCAGCATCTTCCACACTTGCATAAGCGTCCCACAATAAGGATGGTTTTAAAGAAGGTTTGTCTGTTGATAATAAGTCGAAAACCTCTTTTAGCATGCGATAGGTTATTTCTCTTCTTCTGTAAGGTTGGTTGTAAAAAATTTGCAATGCTAACAACTCATTTTTGTGTTCTTGCATCCATAATTCAAAGCTTATAATTAGGTCTTTTGCCTTGCTCAAATTATCTTTATCCCAGCCAACATGAATTACTTCATCTGGATTTGTTAAGTCAATTTTTTGCTCATGTGCTTTACGTACATTTTCAATATAATGGTTAAGATCTCCTGTAAACACCCTCGCTGCTTCATTTTGAAGTTTTTCAATTTGCAGGTTAATTTCTGCATCCACTTTTATTGGCGCACCTCCGGGGTTTTGGAATTTTACCAAACTAGAAATCTCTTCTAACACATCAGGATTAAAGGCATTCAACAATTCTTTAACCACTTGGGAGATACTTTTACCATCTGCTTTCTCTGCAAATTGAATTCTTTCTTTTTCAGTTATTTGTTTGTCTAATCTAGTAAGTCTATTAGCAAGGCTGGTAAATAATGTTTCCTCTCTGGCACCTACTGCAACTGCCTGTAACAGGTCTTTTAATGGCACACCTGGTTTTTTTTCTAAAGGGCGACTATCCGTTTTTAAACTTTTAGTAACACCAATAGCATCTACAATAACAAAATGGTCTTTTGTAAATTTTGCGGTAGGCGTTACTTTTCGTAAACTATCCAAGTCAATAGTTCTTGTACCTCTACCTTTCATTTGCTCAAAATAATTAATGCTTTTCACATCTCTCATAAAAAGCAAACACTCTAGTGGCTTTACATCAGTTCCTGTAGCAATCATATCAACAGTAACTGCAATCCTCGGATAATAATCATTCCTAAATTGAGCTAAAGTGCTCTTCGGATCTTCGCTATTGTATGTTATTTTTTTACAGAACTTATTTTCTTCTGCAAACTCTTCCCTTACGATGTCAATAATATCATTGGCATGACTATCTGTTTTGGCAAATATGAGGGTTTTAGGTACTTCAAAGTTGCCATGCTTATCAAATCTATCATTAAAAATTTGAGGTAAATGTTCTTTAAAAGTGCGAATAATCGTCCGAATTTGATTAGGATTTACGATTTCCTTGTCTAGTTGCTGTTTCGAATAATTTTCATCCTCATCTTGCAACTCCAATCGTTTTTTTCTGCTCAGTCGCTCACGATGTTCTATATATTCTCCTTTCCAGATAGTGGCTCCTTGTTGGGTTACTTTTGTGTCAATAATAAAAACTTCATAACCTACATTCACTCCATCGGCAACAGCCATTTCATGGGAGTATTCGCTAACTAAATTTTGGTCAAAATAGCCAATTGTTCGTTTATCTGGTGTTGCAGTTAAACCAATTTCAAAAGCATCATAATACTCTAATACTTGTTTCCATAAATTATAAATGCTTCTATGACATTCATCTATAATAATGAAATCAAAGAACTCAATGGGCATTTTGCCATCGTATTCAATAGGTGGAATTTCTTTGGGTTGAAATTTACGTTCATTTGGATTTTCTTCTTCGGCACTTTCTTCTAGTTCAGTTCCTTTTAGAATAGAATATAAACGCTGTATCGTACTAATGCAAACCTGACTATCCGTGGCTATGTAGCTAGATTTTAACCTTTGTACACTATATAGTTCTGTAAATTTTCTATTATCATCATTTGGAACAAAAGTCATAAACTCTTGTTCTGCCTGCTCCCCCAAATTTTTGGTGTCTACTAAAAATAAAATACGTTTAGCCTTGGCGTATTTTAGTAAACGATAAATAGCAGTTATGGCTGTAAACGTTTTTCCTGAGCCTGTGGCCATTTGGATTAAGGCTTTTGGTCTATTTTCCTTAAATGATGTTTCAAGCTTGGTAATAGCATTTATCTGACATTCACGCAATCCCTCTGTTTGTAAAGAAGGTAAATTTAACAGCCTTTTTCTGAGTGATTGTTCTTCATTTGCCCAATCCTTTAAAGTTTCAGGACGATGAAAACTAAATATTTCCCTAAATCTAGTTTTAGGGTCTTTAAAATTCGTAAACCTAGTTACCTTTCCAGTGCTGATATATACAAATGGTAAGGCGCCATTTTTTAGATACTTAAGTTTAGCTTTAGCGTATTCCTCTCCTTGAATTTCATGAACATTTATGCGATGAGCCTCTTCCTCTCTTTTAGCCTCTATAATACCAAAGGGCTTACCTTCAATAAATAGCACATAATCGGCAGGACCAACCTCTGTTAAATATTCTTTTACTGCAATTCCAATGGCAACTTGTCCATTTGGCAAACGTGCATTTAAATTAATTTGCTTTACACTTTGAATAAGCCAACCACTTTGCACAAGCGCAACATCGATAGCGTCTCTCGCAATTTGTTCAGGGTTTTGGTTTGGCATTTCTAAGTCTAATTCATTTAAATTGGGTTAAAATTAGCAAAAAAATCACATTAAACCAAAAACCCAATTTGATTTCGGTTCAGACCAAAGTGCAATTAATAAATTAGTGATATTAGATGTTTTTACTTTTTAGCTTCTACTCAAACACCTTTTGCATCAACGTAACATCCAAATACCTCCCAAACTTAAATCCTACCTGGCGCATTACGCCAACGAGGGTAAAACCGTATTTTTGATGCAGGCGTATGCTGGTATCATTGCCTTCTGTTATTCTGGCTAGCAGGCAATGTAGTTCAAGTATTTTGGCTTGCTGAACCAAATGTTCGAAGATAATAGTGCCTACACCTGTGCCTCTGTGTTGGTGGTGTACATAAACCGAAACCTCGGCTGTGCCTTCGTAGGCCGCTCTATCACTGTATTGAGTTAGCGAGGCCCAAGCTACCATAGCATCTCCCAAGTAAGCTACCCACACCGGATATTTGCCTTGGTGTTGGTTCAGCCAGAGTTGGCGATTTTCAATGCTTTTTAATTCTGTATCAAAAGTGGCCGTACCGTTTAAAATAGCTTCGTTGTATATGTCTGTAATGGCAGGCACATCGCTGGCATCAGCCAATCTAATTTGCAAGGCACTTTTATGGATATGCATAAAAACCTTTTTTAGTTTTTTTACCATGCTGTCCGGCATCTACCAATTGCTGCTGAATGCGGCTTGGCCTAAACTTTCCATCTTGGTGAAATAGCTGATACATGCTGCTGGTAACAGAAAAATTTGTATCCACACCAATTAAATCCATTAGCCTAAACGGACCCATTTTAAAGCCAGAACTTTCCATTAAAGCATCAATGGTTTCAAAATCGGCTACCTGCTCTTCGAGTGCCTTTAATCCCTCCACATAATAATGGCGCGCTACGCGGTTAACAATAAAACCTGGCGCATCTTTGGCCATCACGCATGTTTTGCCCATGCCCTCAATCAATTCCTTGCAAGTTTTGGCAATGCTAGGTTCGGTTTGAACACCACTTATGATTTCTACTAATTTCATAATGGGCGCCGGATTAAAAAAATGTATGCCTAAAAAGCGCTCAGGATTGGGCACCTTGGCTGCTATTTGTGTAATGGGAATAGAAGAAGTATTGCTGGCCAAAATACAATTGGGGCCGTTTAATTGTGCCACCTGCTGAAAAAACTGATGTTTGATGGCCAAATTTTCTATAACTGCTTCTATAATTAAATCTGCTTTTAAATCGGTAATTTCACTGGTATACGAAATTCTACCCGCTATTTGTATTTGCTCTTCCGCACTTAGTTTTCCTTTTCCCACCAAAAATTCCAAAGATTTTTGGATTCCGGCAGCTGCTTTTTGCAACATATCTGGGTTTATATCAAATAAAATAGTAGTAAAACCAGAAGAAGCAGCCACTTGGGCAATACCGCTACCCATGGTACCAGCACCCGCAATGGCAATTGTTTGTATAGCACTCATAATATAAATTGATTGTGTCAAAATTAAACAAAACAATTTAGCCTTTTGCATTGCTTATAAATAAACCCTTATTTTTGTGGACCTTTTTAAAAAAGATATATTATGATTACCGTAAGCGAAAAAGCTAAAAGCAGAATAGCTCAATTAATGAGCGAACAACAGTACGACAATTC
>JAUYMZ010000237.1 GCA_030699355.1 Bacteroidota bacterium
GTATGTTGGTTGTAGTGCACAACTTTGGTGTTGAACCTAATGGCGTCTTCCCCAATAAAATCAACTAATTGCTGAGGTATGGCTTTCATTCCTTCTTTTGGAACAGCCGCGCCGCCTTCGGCAAACATTTTAAAGGTAAACTTTAACATGCTACTATCTGTTTCTAAGGTGTTTTCTAGAAATACGCCTTGGTAAAATGGTACCCAAAAGTCTTGTATCATGCGTTCGCTAAATCCAAATTCTTGTAAATAAGCCAATGAACTAATCCTTTTTTTACTTTCAAATATTTGCTCCACGCTGGTATTGCTTAAACTTAATTTTAGTTTTAATAAAAGCAACTTATCTATGAAAGAACCAGGGCCAAATACAACTGTTTGAACCAAGGATGCCAGTCCGTTTTCAGGGTCGTAAAAAGGAATTTTTTTATTGTTTTTATAAATCAAAGAGCCCTTGCTAAAGGCTTGTAGCTCTAGTTTCTTGTAATCTAATACCTTTTTAGTTTCAGGGTAAGCAGGCAGTAAAACCTGAAATCCGTGGTCTAACAAAAAACCATCTACATTACTTGTTATTAACTTTCCACCCGCCCATCCCGATGATTCAAAAATGGTAATATCATGGATACCATTTTTCTTTAAATACCAAGCGCAGGTAAGTCCGGCCAACCCAGCACCAATTATGCCTATTTTCATTTTTTTGATTGATTATTAGAGACGCACGGCCGTGCGTCTTTACCATTATTATGCGTCATTACGATCATCACACATCATCACCATTGATATACATTATCATCATCATCACACGTAGAGACGCACGGCCGTGCGTCTTTACCATTATTATACGTCATCACCATTAATATACGTCATTACCATTGATATACGTCATCACCATTATTATACGTCATCACCATTGATATACGTCATCACCATTGATATACGTCATCACCATTGATATACGTCATCACCACTGATATACGTCATCACCATTATTATACGTCATCACCATTAATATACGTCATCA
>JAUYMZ010000239.1 GCA_030699355.1 Bacteroidota bacterium
GAATTGGAATTGCGGTAGATTTTAGTCATGTAGATGAGGCCAGCATTCAGCATGCTTTGAGTATTGGAAACAAGGAAGTTCATTATTTTTTATTTCATATTGTAGAGTCTGCTGCGGCTATGCGGCATGGAGAGCAAGTGATGGATATTGAGACACAACAAGATTTAGATTGGATAAATGCTTACGCTACCGATTTAAAAGCAGCAGGATACGAGGTAAGTATTGAATTAGAATATGGAAATAGAGCCACCAATATTGCGGCTTTGGCCATCAGAAATAACATTGAATTATTGGTTATGGGAGCACACGGACATGCGGGTTTAAAAGATATTTTGTTTGGTTCAACCGTAGAATCGGTTCGGCATAAAGTAAATATACCAATTTTAGTAGTGAGGTAATTATGAAATCAATATTTGCGGTAGGAGATAGAAAAGAGTTTGAGATTATTGTAACAGAGAAAGATGTGGCAAGTTTCAACAGTGGAAAGGTTCATCCTGTTTATGCAACCTTTGCTTTGGGAAGAGATGCAGAGTGGTGTTGCCGGTTGTTTGTGTTAGATATGAAAGAAGCAGACGAGGAAGGGATAGGTACTGCTTTATCTATTGTTCATCATAGTCCGGCCTTGTTGGGAGAAAAAGTTCTTTTTAAGGCTTGGGTTCAGGCCATAGAGAAAAATAGTATTGTGTGTAATTATGAAGCTAGGGTTGGTGAAAGGCTTATTGCAAGTGGAGAGCAGGGGCAAAAAATATTGAAGAAAGAGAAATTAGAAAAATTGTTTAACAACATATCCTCAACGAATCCTTAAATTCGCGCTTCCTTAAAAAGCCAAATGTCTAAAGTTAAAGAAATAAATATTGTAAATAAGAAGGCAGGATTTGAATACATATTGCTTCAAAAATATGTTGCTGGAATGCAGTTAACAGGCACAGAGGTAAAGTCTATTCGCCTAGGTAATGCCAACTTAAACGATGCATTTTGTTTTTTTAAAGGGGAAGAACTTTTTATTAGGGGCTTAAATATTGGTACTTTTAAGCAGGGCAGTCACTTTAATCATGAACCAACACGGGTTCGTAAATTATTGCTGAGAAAGAAAGAATTGCTAAAAATAAAATCTAAAGGAGTTGAGAAAGGCATAGCCATAATTCCCACACGAATTTTTGAATCGGAGAGGGGATTTTTAAAAATAGAGATAGCTTTAGGACAAGGAAAAAAGGCATTCGATAAGCGTGAAACCCTCAAAGAAAGGGATGTTGAACGAAGTTTACGTAGGATAGAATCCTAAAAATAGAATCTTATTTTTTATAAAATTAGGGTCAAAACTTACCAAGCTTGATTCCCAATAAGAGGCACAAATCTAAACGCATGCAGCGGAATAACTTCTAGGGAACCATCTGTTTTTTTGATAATGGAGTGCATGATTTGATTTTTTTCATCTCCAACTGGAATGATTAAAATTCCACCAATTTTGAGTTGGTTTACCAAATTCTGCGGCACTTTGGGAGCGCCTGCTGTTACAATAATTTTATCGAAAGGGGCTGCAGATTCGCAACCAACAGAACCGTCTCCCAATAAAAGTGTGGCTTTATAGTTTAAATCGCTGAATAGTTTTTTAGTTTTTAAAAAGAGCTTTTCTTGACGTTCAATGCTGTATAGATGAGCTCCCATTTCAACCAAAACAGCGGCTTGATATCCGGAGCCTGTGCCAATCTCAAGAATTTTATCTTTGGGTTCAACATGCAATAATTGGGTTTGGTAAGCTACAGTATAAGGTTGAGAAATGGTTTGACCCTCCCCAATCGGAAAAGCTTTATCTTGGTAGGCATGGTGTCTAAAATCGTTATGAATAAACAAGTGTCTCTGCACCTTACCTATTGCTGCCAAGACTTTTTCATCAATGATTCCTTTAGATTTTAATTCCCTAACAAGCAATCTTCTAGCGCCTTTGTCTTTGTAAGTATCGGTAAAATTATTCACCCTGCAAGTATAATTAAAGGATTTGAAAACACTTTGGCTGGTGGAAACAATTAATTCACAATCTTGCCAAACCTTGGTAATTCTGTGTTTTTTGTCTGAACCAAATACTTTTTGATGTAAGGTGTATAATTTAAATGATAAGCAAAGGTGGTATTGTTTAAATCTATTCCTTCAATGTCGCATTTATGGGGTTTAAGGAAGATACATTTGTGCCAACCTATAAGAAGTAGCACATGATAAATATTGGCATAGTAGGCGCCAACGAAACCAGTAAAAGGCATATTGAAAAGCTGATTGAACTCAAAGAGTTTAAGCTGGTGGGCTTCTATGACCACGATTCAATGAGTGCTTCTTTAATTGAGGAGAAGTATCAGATTCCGCGATTTGAGCAATACACAGATTTAATTAAACAGGTAGATGCTGTGAATATATTAACTCCTGTAGGGTCGCATTATCAATTCGCTTCTAATGCCATCAGAAATTGCAGGCACGTGTTTGTGAAACAAGTGCTTAGTGAAAGTTTGGATGAGGCAAAAGAACTCAATCAGTTGGCCGATGAAGCCAATATTCAGTTATATGTTTCGCACCATGAAAAGTTTCATCCCAATTATCAAACTTTAAAAAGATTATTGGATCAGCCATTTTATATTGAAAGTGCTCGTTTTGATCCACATATTTTGAACTACAGCCAAGAAAATATGGTTTTTGATTTGTTATTAAACGAGTTAGAACTGGTATTAAATTTGGTAAAGGCCAAGGTAAAGCGGGTTAGAGCCACAGGTGCCTGTTTACACCACAATCATATCGATTTTATAAACGCCCGCATTGAGTTTGACAATGGGTGTGTTTTGAATATGGTTTGTGGAAATTTTAAATCTGAACAAAAAAATAGCATTCAATTTTTTCAGCGTAACCGCACGTATAATCTCAATTTAGATAATTTTAAAATAACGATGCTCAATTCTTCTGTTCCAGAACAAGTGGAGCATGAGTTAAATTTAGCTAAAAGCAAAAATGTTAACGACATGATTAAGCGTGAGTTGTCATTTTTTGCGAGTTCAATTTCCAATCATTCCCTCAAATTACGCACCCATTACGATAATTATCAAACCCTAGAAGTAGCCCACGAAATTATTGATAAATTAAATATCAATAAAAGATAATACTTTTGCAGCCAAATACGTTTGGTGTATGCTCATGTTTAATAGGCTTATTGTTTTAATTTCATTGGTATTCGTTTTTCTTGTATCCTGCAAGAAAATGGAGGTAATAGTGCCGTCGTACGTGTATCTTAGTCCTTCGGTTTTAAATACCAAGCCAGATAATTCACAAGGAGATGCCTCATCTAAAATTGAAGATTATTACGTTTTTCAAAATGGCGATATACGTGGATTATTTAGTATTTATGCCCGAATCCCGATACAAGCAACGGGCAAAAATAAGATTAGGGTATCGCCAGGCATAAAATATAATGGAATGTCGGAACAGCGCATTATCTACCCGATGTTTAATTATTATGAATACGAGTTTGATTTGGTTCAGAACAGAGTGGATACCATAAAGCCCGTTTTTACTTATGTTGAAAATGCTGTTTTTCCTTTAATAGAAGATTATGATGGCAGTGGTTTAGCCTTGGAATACAATATGGCAACCAAACAAATTGGAGATTCGCTTATAAGAGATAATGGTCCGGGAGCCTTTGTACCTGGAAAGTTCTCTGGCAGGGTAGAATTAAAAAGTGGAGTTACCAATTCGTTTTTAGAAATGTACTCTAAGGTTTTTAATAATTGGCCTAGGTTCACACCATTTTATTTAGAACTAGATTATAAATGCAATATACCCATTGTAATTGGCATGTATGCAACTGGTCCTGCCGGTGATGTAACCAAAACACCATTATACGTTTTGAACCCAAAGGAGGATTGGAATAAATTATATTTAGACATTGAATCAGACATAAATAGGGCAGGGGCTGGGATGCAGTACCGAATATTTATTAGTTTTGCGAAAGGTAGTGAAAGCAACCCAAGTGCTTGGATAGACAATTTAAAAGTAGTTTACCTTGATTAGAAAACGCCTTATACATAGTATCCTGTTTGCGCTCTTAGACGGAATAATGGGTGGTCTTAGCTGGTCATTGTTTTTTGCATACCGTAAGTATTTTATTGAGTCAGACAAATTTGGGTATCAAATTCCAGTTGAATTAGACAGCAATTTTTATTTAGCGCTTTTGCTTATTCCTCTTTATTGGATTGGTTTGTATTTTTTGGCTGGTCAATACAAAGATGTTTGGCGTAAGTCGCGTATTCATGAAATAT
>JAUYMZ010000240.1 GCA_030699355.1 Bacteroidota bacterium
CAGTTTTTGGTTCCGTTAAGTACCCAAAAATCGCCATCCTCTTTGGCTACACATTGCATACGCATGGCGTCGCTACCGGTATTGGCTTCGGTTAATCCCCAAGCACCAATCCACTCTCCTGTTGCCAATTTAGGCAACCAACGTTTCTTTTGCTCCTCATTACCAAAATACATAATATGACCCGTGCACAAACTATTATGTGCTGCCATACTTAAACCTACAGAGCCACAAACTTTAGATAATTCTACAATAGCTGTTACATATTCAAAATATCCAAATCCAGCACCGCCGTATTCTTCTGGCACAAGCACTCCCAACAAGCCCAACTTACCCATTTCTTTGAATGTTTCGAGCGGAAATGTTTGCGCTTCATCCCATTCCATAATATTCGGACGAATATTTCTTTCTGCAAAATCACGCACCATTTGTGCAATCATTCCTTGGTTTTCGGTAGAATCAAAACTAATCATATTTGTAAATAGTATTTGGTACAATTATATGAAAATATTTTATAGTTCTTTCATTCGTTTTGATCCTATTTTTATTTGACCTATTTTTTTACAATAAATCGCAACTTAATCGAACAATAAATAGGGTCGAATCAAATGAAGAATGGAATCATTCATGATTTTAATTGGCTTTAAATCATCACTATTTTTATAAGTACCATGCTGGGTTCTGTAATTGATGATGGCCCTACTTAACGTAAATTTAAAATAAGGATGTGTTTTCAAATTATCAAAAGCTACTGTATTAATAGGTATTTTGAAAATATGTTTTGGGTCGACCCAAATTTTACCCTCTAAATCATACAAGTAATCCTCCTTAAAACCCCAAATTTCTGGAAGCTGATGGATCGAGTGAAAGCCTCCCAACTTGTTCCGATAATCTATTATTTTACCAGCCAAAAAAGGACCGATTTTAGGCAACTTAACCAAGGTTTCACTATCGGTGGTATTTAAATTAATTGGATATTTTAGGGTTCTTTTGGGCTGAGGGTAAACAGTATCTTTTTTGAATTCGAAGGCTTTTGAATCTGGAAAGTTTTTTTGATTAAAAGCAGACTTAGGTTTGTATTTAAAATTTGAGTTTACATAACTCGAATCCATTGCCCAATCTATGGTTTGCATCGTTAGTACTGGAATATTTTGTTGCTTGGCATAGTATTGATAAGAAAAGGCCAATCCTTGCAACAAGAATACTAAAACCAATAAAGAGATTAATCCTTTTCTTTCATTGGAATTAAAATAAAAGAAGTTTATTAAAAACTGTTTAATCTGCTTCCTCATCTCTCCTATTTTGCTTATTTATTTTAGGATTTTTTATTAAAAAATAATACAATAAAAAAACAACCATTCCTGCGAAAAACAACTCGGTTAAAAACCAGAACATAAACCCTGCAGGCTCAGCTGCTTTTAATAATACTATTTGCATGCTTTTATTTTTTTAATTGTTGATCCAGTAAAGCTAATCCTTCCTTAAAACTTCGCGGATTATAACCCAATTCTCTTTGTGCTTTGTCTATTCTAAATCCAGTAATTGGCGGACGTTTAGCGGGTTGTTTTATCCCTTCACTTGTAGCCATTTTCAATAAGTTCTTGTCCAACTTCCAGAAATCAGCTACTTGATAAACCAAATCAAAAACACTCATAAAATCTCTACCCGAAACATTATAAATTCCGTTGGCTTTCTGCTCTGCAATAAGTGCGCAGCCAATGGCCAAATCTTCGGCCAAAGTTGGTGTTCTAAATTGATCATTTACTACATTAATTTCTTTACCACTTTCTAAAGCACCTTTTGCCCACAATACAATATTGCTTCTGCTCATATCGCTCACTATTCCAAATACCAAAACAGTTCTAGGAATAGCCCAACTATTTGCATGAGCCATCACATATTGTTCAGCTTTTAACTTCGAATGTCCGTAATAACTTAAGGGAGCAGGAACTTCATTTTCATCTAAAGGACCATGTGTTCCATCGAATATAAAATCGGTAGAAACATGCACTAAATGAGCCCCTACTTTGTTACAGGCTTCAACTAAATATTGCACAGCTGTAACATTCAATGCATCACAGCCTGCTTTATCGCTTTCACAGGCATCTACATTGGTCATAGCAGCTGTATTTATTACCGCATCTGGCTTATGTAAAGCAATTATTCTCATTACTTCCAATTC
>JAUYMZ010000040.1 GCA_030699355.1 Bacteroidota bacterium
AACCAAGTTTTAAAAAGTGAAGTTGATTTAGAAACAAGCTCGGCTTTTGATTTGGAAATTATTGAGCGTTTGCAGCAATCAGGTAAGTTTAATAAGCAGCAGTTTATTGTATGTAATGGTTATAAAACCACCAAATACGTAGACAATATGATGCATTTGGTTCAGCAAGGTTTCGAAAATTTAGTTTGTGTACTCGATAACGTAAGCGAATTTGATTTAATAAATGCCAAAGCAAGCCAGGCCATGAATATTGGAATTAGGATTGCCACGGAAGAAGAACCTAATTTCTTGGTTTATACGTCAAGGTTAGGCATGAGTCACAAGCGCATTGTAGATTTATACCAAAGTAAAATTAAAGATCATCCGCATTTTAAACTTAAAATGCTCCACTTTTTTGTAAATTCTGGTATCAGAGATACCACATTTTTTTGGAGTGAACTTACCCGTTTAGTTAATGTTTATTGTGATGTAAAAGAGGTTTGTGAGGATTTAGATACCTTGGATATTGGTGGTGGAATGCCTATTTACACTTCATTGGGAGTTGAATACGATTATGCTTACATGATAGACCAAATTGTATATTATATAAAAGCAATTTGCGATAATAGAGGGGTGCCAGTTCCTAATATCTTTACCGAGTTTGGCTCATTTACAGTTGGAGAAAGTGGGGGAATGCTTTATTCAATTATTGGTTACAAAGAGCAAAACGACAAAGAATTGTGGTACATGATTGATAGTTCTTTCATTACCACTTTACCTGATACCTGGGGAATTGGACAAAAATTTATTATGTTGGCGATTAATCAATGGGATAAAGAATTTCAAAGAATTAATTTGGGTGGCTTAACCTGCGATTCGCAAGATTTTTATAATTCTGATACCAATACCAACCAAGTGTTTATGCCCAAATTACCTAAAGAAGAACCTCTTTATATGGGATTCTTTCATACGGGAGCATACCAAGAAAGCTTGGGTGGTTACGGTGGCATTCAACATTGTTTAATTCCAGCCCCCAAACATGTACTGATAGACAGAGATGAAGAAGGAAATTTGAGCTATACACTTTTTGCCAATGAACAAAATTCTGAAAGTATGTTAAATATTTTAGGCTATTAGTTTGCAGAAAGAAGAAAAGTCTTATATTTGCACAAAATTAAAATTATGGCAACCACCCGTTTGAAAAGAAAAGGCAGAAGAAATAAAGTAGCTTCCGTATTACGTAAGGTTGGTATTAAAGTTAATACCCAATTGGTAAAGATAAAGTCGCCTAATGTTGAGCGTACTGTTATCGTAGAAGACTAAACTTTACTCTGTAAAGAAATTGTAGCCTCCTAGATTGTTCTAGGGGGCTTTTCTTTTTTATGCAATCCCGTTTGGTTCAAGCCAAAAAAAAAGGAAGTAATACTAGATTACTTCCTTTTTGTGCCGTGAAGGAGACTCGAACTCCTACGCCCTTGCGAGCACCACCCCCTCAAGATGGCATGTCTACCATTTCACCACCACGGCCTTTTTGCGCCTGCGAATATGGCTTAAATTATTCACTTCAACAAATGATTTGTTATTTAATAGCTCCCTTAATTGGAGACAATAAGTTAGAAACTCCGTCCACTAAACCAGTGAATCCATCTACCACCACTTGAAAATCTGTTACAAATAAAACAATGATAAATGTAACCAAAGCAATAAAGAAAAATCGAAGTATTTTATCCATTGAAATTCTTAAAATTCAAAAGTAGCCGTTTTTTTAATTAAAATATCTTCGTTAGAAATAAGATTTCCCCATTCCGATTTTTTTTCTTTATTTTAGTACACCAAATTGATATGACAAATTTCCATCAAATTTCATCCGATAAGCTAAGTGTTTCTATCTCAGAATTAGGTGCAGAATTGTGTTCTGTAAAAGACCTTTCTACTGATTATGAATTTATTTGGCAAGCAAATCCTGCTGTTTGGGCCCGACATGCGCCTGTGTTGTTTCCGATTGTTGGTAAGGTGAATCAAAATACCTTGCGAATTAAAGAGCAAGAATTTTCTTTGAACCAACACGGGTTTGCACGTGATTTACTGTTTGAACCCATAGAAATATATACCAACCTCATAAAGTTTATGTTGGTTTCTTCAGAAAAAACAAAAGA
>JAUYMZ010000259.1 GCA_030699355.1 Bacteroidota bacterium
GGTTTTAAATACTAAATCAAAGGTACTAAATTTCATATGTTATTCCCTAAATTAAAGAATACATTTCTTATAATTAACTACTGTTGTCTAAAAAAATGCATTGGTTACTTATAATTCTCATGATGAGCCGATGCACTTCAAATAATCATTTCCCAGCCAGCAGCAACTGCAATCTTTCACTTAATTTTTTTACAATACCCGGCCAAGCGTAGGTATCGAAAAAGGCATTTGAAATAGGCAACTTTTGCTCGCTAAGGCTGCTCAATATATGTTGGGTAAATGCCGTCCAATTATCATCGGGTGCAATTTTTAAATATGGTCCGCATACTTCTTGGTTGATGCCTAAAGCGCCCGTGTAGGTTGATACAATGGTTTTATTTCTGCCCATTCCCTCGAGGGCTTTGGTTTTAACGCCACCACCACTCAATATGGGGTTTAACAATACAGATGCTGCGTCGATATAAGTTTCAATATCTTCTACAAAACCGAGGTATTGCATTTGCGGAAAATCTTTCATTTTATCGGCCAAGTTTTGCGGTAAACCTTTGCCACAAATAAGCAAACTAAAGTTATTGCCCAGTGCTGCTTCCAACTTAGGATACACTTCGCTCATGAGGTAATTTACGCCTTCATAATTGGGGGCATAGTGCATGGTGCCAAAATACAGAATAATGGTTTGGTTCAAGCCGAGACCATGACGTTTGGCTACCATTTCTTTGGCTTGTACTATGGGTGGTGGAATGTGGCTATAGGCAATGCCCGTAGGCACCAAGGCTGTTTTGTTTGGGTTTAAATTAAACTCTACCTGCGCATGTTCTTTGTCTACCTCACTTAAATAGATAACCAAATCGGCCATTTGGTGTACCATTTTTTCGTACATATACATAAGGCTCCACCAAGATTTGCCCATGCTTTTAAAACGTAAATATTCTATGTTGTGGCAGCGCACAAAAACCTTCTTTCTAGTAAGCAATTGAAGCAATGGAATCATCCATCCCATAAAGGGCTGATCCAAAAAAATCACATCACTTGCCTGCGCTTTTATGTGCTTGGCCAAAGTAAAAGGCAAGAAAATATTGAGGTAGCGCTGCGGTTTAAAACGCATGTGAAACAAAGCCTCAAAATGCAACTCTTTGGGGTCTATGGGCGCATAAGGCTCTACCGTGTAAACCTTCACTTGGTGCTGCATGCCAAGGTGATTTAACAATTGCAGCGTAGAAATTTCGCCGCCAGTAGTGGCCGGTAAAAAAGGGTACGAAACAAGGGCGAAAATTTTCACTTTTGGTTTTTTGTTGCAACAATAAGGCTATTTTTGAACAAATTTCCAAACATGGATTCTTTACAAATTAACAATCAGACCTTTCAAATATTTATTCCAGAACCAGAAATCTTGGCGCGCATTGCGCAATTGGCTCATATTCTGCAAACCGATTATCAAAATACAAGACCCCTTTTTCTGGCCGTGCTCAATGGTTCTTTTATGTTTGCCTCCGATTTACTAAAATGCCTTCACATAGAATGCGAAATTCAATTTGTAAAGTTAAGCAGCTACCAAGGCATGCAAAGCACAGGCAAAGTAAGTGAGCTTATTGGTCTGAACCAATCCATTGCCAACAGAGATATCATCATTTTGGAAGACATCATAGATTCGGGCTTAACCATGCACGAGCTCTTACAAAGTGTTCAAAAACTGCAACCCAAAAGCATAGAAGTATGCGCGCTCTTGCTAAAACCAGAGGCTCTAAAAGTACCCCTACAAATAAAATATGTAGGTTTCGAAGTAGGCAACGAATTCCTACTAGGATACGGCCTAGATTACGATGGCCTAGGGAGAAATTTGAGGCATATTTTTAAATTGTGAGATAGTTTAACAATTACGAATTACGCTTGCCAGCCGAAGCTTTAGCGTAGGAAGGAATTACGCTTGCCAGCCGAAGCTTTAGCGTAGGAAGGGGGAGTGCATTTTGTTGAAAATCCCTTCGGGATTTTGAGGCCGAAACAATCTACCTTCCAAAGAATCATCCGTCGTCAATGTCCCAATGGTCCTAATTGTCCTAATTGCCCCGCGCTGCTTAGGGAGTTTTGCAGTGATTGGGATTGTGCTTGGTTTTTAGGGGGGGCGGGCAATGGGGACACTTAGGACCATTAGGACGTTTAGGACAGTTTTGTCAAACAAAACAATTTTTTAGAAGGGCTTTGGCCCTTCAATCTCGGTGGTTAAATCTAACCCAGCCCAAATCACAAAGCATAATAAAAATTCGGCTAAATTTTCCACAAAAAAAGAGGCCGCTAGGCCCCTTTTTTTCAATATTAGTTAATCAATAAAGCAAACACATTGCCATCCTACGCTAAAGCTTCGGCTGGCAAAGCCTAATTCCTAATTCCTAATTCATAATTCATAATTCATAATTCATAATTCATAATTCATAATTCATAATTCATAATTATTCTGCTGCATCTGGAGCAGGTGTTACTGGAGCGGCAGGGGCAACCGGGGCGGCGACTACTTTTTCTGGTTTGTCAAATTTTACTTTGATGGCATTGGCTCCTTTGTGGTTCATTTCAATTTCGAAGGTAACTTTATCGCCTTCTTTTACTTGGTCTATTAATCCGTTCATGTGCACAAATACGCCATTTTGGTTTTTGGCATCTTTAATAAACCCATATCCTTTAGATTCGTTAAAAAAGGTTACAACACCTTTTCTAATAGCATCTTCTGGCTCGGCTGGCAATTGTTTCCCAACTCCAATAACCACATCCTCGAGGTTAATTTCTCTACGTTTTTTTGGATCGGGTGGAGTAGTTGTTAAATTTCCGTTTTCATCTACGTAAGCAAGCATATCAGAGAGGTCTTGACCTTTTTGCGAATTCGCTTTGCGGTCGGCTTTCTTTTCCTCTTTCTCTTTTCTCTTTTTAAGCTTTAATTTTTCTTTTTCTTTTTTGCTGAAGGTTTCTTGTGATTTAGCCATTTATATTTTTAGTTGTTATTGCACTATTTATTTCTTAGTGCCTAGGCTTTTGAGTAAGATTAAGCAATGAAAAATTTTTAGTGGGTCAAAGGTAAGTTAATTATTTGATATTTTTGTAATTAGGAAAAATTCTCGGCAGCCATGTTTTGGTTCAAACCGAAATGATGCACATTTGCCCGAACAAAACTTGCCATTATGTTCACCATATATCACAATAATCGTTGCGGAAAAAGTAGGGCCGCGTTGGCTGCGCTCGAGGCCCAAAAGGAAAAATTTACCGTGGTAGATTATCTCAAAAATCCGCCAAGTGCCAGCCAAATTAAAGCGCTTTTAAAACAATTAAACATGCAGGCTTTTGATTTAATTAGAAAAAAAGAAGCCATTTTTTTGGAACATTACCAAGGTCAAGATTTAAGCAACGATGGCTGGATAGCCGTGTTGGCCATGCATCCTATCTTAATAGAAAGGCCCATCATTGTTTCTGGCAATAAAGCCACCATTGCCCGCAGTCCAGAAAAAATTGCCGAGGCGCTCACAAAATTGGGCTGAACCAAATTTTCTAACAAAAATCATTGATGAAACCAAAACTTTCTCTTTTATTCGCACCTCATTTGTAATAGTATGTTAAACATAGTTTTATTCGGACCTCCAGGAGCTGGCAAAGGAACCCAATCTGCCAAATTAATTGATAAATATCAATTGGTACATTTATCTACGGGTGATATTTTTAGAGCTAATATTAAGGGCGGAACCGAGCTGGGTTTGCTAGCCAAAAGTTTTATAGACCAAGGTAAACTGGTGCCAGATGAGGTAACCATAGGCATGTTGGCATCGGAGGTAAATAAACAGGCTGAACCAAAAGGATTTATTTTTGATGGTTTTCCGCGTACTTCCGCTCAAGCTGCTGCCTTAGACCATTTATTAGAAAGCAAAGGCACCGGAATTAGCCTAATGCTTGCCCTTGAAGTAGAAGAAGAAGAATTGCGTTCTCGCCTCCTTTTACGTGGTAAAGATAGTGGTCGTGCCGACGATCAAGATCCTGCCATTATTCAAAATAGAATTAACGTTTACAACGCCGAAACCATGCCTGTTAAAGACTATTATTTGGGTCAGAACAAATACAAAGGCATAGCGGGAATTGGCGAAATTGATACTATTTTTGAGGCACTTTGCGCAGAAATAGATAAGGCATAAACAAAGTTATTTGTTGAAAAAAGCCCATAAAGATTATCTTTGTGGGCTTTTTTACGTTTTGAACCAAGTAAATTAGCTTCAATATCTTTTCTTATGGCCGAATCAAATTTTGTAGATTACGTTAAAATATGTTGTAGAAGTGGCAAGGGTGGCGCTGGTGCCATGCACTTCTTACGCGATAAACACACCGCCAAAGGTGGACCGGATGGGGGAGATGGCGGACATGGTGGTAACATTATTTTACGTGGTAATGCCAATTTGTGGACCCTCCTGCATTTAAAATACCGCAAACATGTGATTGCTTCGCCCGGAAATAATGGCGATGCGGGTTTAAGAAAAGGTAAAGATGGCAAAAACGAAATTATTGAAGTGCCTCTTGGCACTGTGGCCAAAGATGCCGAAACCGGACAGTTTTTATTTGAGGTTACTGCCCACGGCGAAGAACATGTTTTAACCGCCGGTGGTAGGGGAGGATTGGGAAATTACCATTTTAAAACTTCGGTAAACCAAGCCCCAACACATGCCCAACCGGGAGTGCCAGGCAAAGAAGAATGGCGCATTTTAGAGTTAAAAATATTGGCAGATGTAGGTTTGGTAGGCTTTCCAAATGCAGGTAAATCTACCTTATTATCTGTAATTACCGCGGCTAAACCGGCCATCGCGGCGTATCCGTTTACAACCTTAGTGCCCAATTTAGGCATAGTGCCTTACAGAGAATACCAAAGTTTTGTGATGGCCGATATTCCCGGAATTATTGAAGGTGCCCACGAAGGAAAAGGTTTGGGAACGCGCTTTTTGCGCCACATAGAACGCAATGCTACCTTATTGTTTATGGTGCCAGCCACCAGCGAAAACATTAAAGTGGAGTACAATATTTTGTTAAAAGAACTCAAACTTTACAACAAAGAACTATCGCAAAAATCGCGCTTATTAGCCATCACCAAATGCGATTTATTAAGTCCGGAAGAAATCAAAGCCCTCAAGAAAACCCTCCCACGCGTGCCACACGTTTTCATCAGCTCCGCCGCCCAACAAGGATTGGAAGAACTTAAGGATAAACTGTGGGCGATGATACAATAAAGTCGATAGTCCATGGACCATAGACCATAGTTTTGTTCCTTCTATATTATATCCTGCGCTAAAGCTTAGGGTAGCAAGCGCAATTTATCTTCCGTAATTCGTAATTCGTAATTTTTAATTTTATCCAACGCTAAAGCTTAAACTGGCAAATCGTAATTTATCTTCCGTAATTCGTAATTTTTAATTTTTAATTCCATCCAACGCTAAAGCTTAAACTGGCAAGCAAAATTTATCTTCCGTAATTCGTAATTCGTAATTTTTAATTTTATCCAACGCAAAAGCTTTGTCTGGCAAGCACAACTCTTTCTCCCTTTCTGGGTTTATTGAAATAAAAGCCCTATCTTTCTTTTTCTTAATCCTTGTGAAATGAAAATATCGTTGTGTGTTTCTTCCGTTTGTGTGGCTCTACTTTTAACCATTTCATTAAAGGCTCAAGTTAATGAAACGGCCATTGATTTAGATTCGGCCAATCAGTCGTTGCTATTAGATTATAAAGTTAAATTATATAATTTAGAGCAACAACGCCGCACTGATTCTTTAAACAAAGCTGCTTTTGAAATGCAAATAAGCGCGCTGCGTATCACAGATTTTGCAGAAAAAGACCAGTTGCTTAGAAAATTGATGGCCATTGAAGAAAACGAAAAACAGCTTAAACTCTTAAAAAAACAAAGCATAGATTCTCTAAAATTTACGGCCACAGCTTTTCCTGTTTTGGGCGTTTTTAACGATACTTTATTTTTTATATACGCAAAAATAGGTGCCTCCAAACCGGCAGATAGGGCAAAGAATATTTCGAATAGATTGGAAACTTTGTTTGAAGACGATGCCTTACTCATTGATTCAATTAAATGCGTGGATGCCGAATTTACCTATGATATTGTTTACGGAGAAACCATCATCAGCAGCGTTTCGGAAACCGATGCCCTGTGGCAAAATTTGTCGAAAAAAGACTTGGCTCAGAAATATACAGCTATCATTCAATCCGACTTGCGAAAAGCAAAAGCCAATACAGCTTTTACCAGTATCATTAAACAATTATTTCTTTTAGGCTTGGTTTTAATAAGTACCATTTTTCTGTTTTGGTGGCTCAAACGGGGGTATAAAAAACTGCACAACTTTATAGAAATTAAAAAAGATACTTGGTTAAAAAGTTTAGCCTATAACGATTATACTTTTTTAAGTGCTTCCCAAGAATACAAACTTATTTTATTGGTTTTAAAACCCCTTCGCTGGTTTATAAGTGTAAGTATTTTATACATTGCTTTGTCGTTAATCTTTGGCATTTTTCCTTTTACACGCAATTGGGCTGGTTATTTAATGGACTTTATAACAAGGCCATTTGCATTGGTTTTTTCTGCGATATGGAATTATTTACCGAAGCTGTTTACCATTTTGGTTATTTATTTTGTTATGAAATATGTAATCCGTTTGGTGTCGTATGTGTTTAGCGAAATAGGTTCAGAAAAATTAAAAATAAATGGCTTTTACGCAGATTGGGCTCAGCCAACATTTAGCATTGTAAGGTTTTTGTTGTATGCCTTTATGTTTATCCTCATTTTTCCCTATTTGCCAGGCTCTGATTCGGCAGTTTTTAAAGGCGTTTCTGTGTTTATTGGCATCGTTTTTTCCTTGGGCTCTTCGAGTGCTATTGCCAATATGGTGGCAGGTTTGGTTATAACGTATATGCGCCCTTTTAAAATTGGCGACCGCATAAAAATTGGCGAGGTATTAGGCGATGTAGCCGAAAAGAATCTTTTAGTAACGCGGGTAAAAACACCTAAAAACGAAGTTATAACCATTCCTAATTCGGCCGTTTTATCTGGCAATACCATTAATTATAGCAGCGAAAATGCCAATAACGGACTCATTTTGCATACCACAGTTACCATTGGTTACGATGTGCCTTGGAAAAACATGCACGCTGCCCTAGAAGCCGCCGCACTGCGCACAAACCTTATTCTACAGGCACCGGCTCCGTTTGTATTGCAAACCAGTTTAGACGATTTTTACGTTTCGTACCAACTAAATGCCTATACCAAAGAAGTAAATAGTCAGGCAAGCATCTATTCTGAGCTCCACCAAAACATTCAAGATGTATGCAATGAGCGAGGTATTGAGATTATGTCGCCGCACTACCGCGCCTTGCGTGATGGGGAGAGAGTATAGAATTTTCTAGAATCCAGAGTCCAGAGTCCAGAGTCCAGAATCTTTGGAAACAAGAATTACGTTTAAAAGTGAACAAAACTATGTATTTTTGCTTATGGCCTTTCGACCAAAAACTAAGGACTAACCACTAAAGACCAAAGACCAATGACTAAAATACACATAAGCGCCAATATTTTGGCTGAACCAAAACTTGTTTGGGAAAAGTACACGAACCCAACTTACATTACCCAATGGAACTTTGCGCATGAATCTTGGTGTTGCCCAAGTGCCAGCAACGATTTGCGCGTAGGAGGAAAATATGAGGCCCGCATGGAGGCTCGCGATGGCAGTTTTGGCTTCGATTTTTGGGCCATTTACGATGCCGTAGAACCACATACTTACTTGGCTTATACCATGGGCGATGGCAGAAAAGCCGAACTATTTTTTAAAGCACAAGACAATAACAGCACCCTCCTAGAAATCCACTTCGACCCCGAAACCGAAAACAGCATAGAACTCCAAAAACAAGGCTGGCAAGCGATATTGGATAATTTTAAGAGGTTTGTGGAAGGGTGAGGGGTAAATTGATTTTTTGTGTTTAAATGATGGTTTGATTTTTGGGTTTTGGTGAGTTTTCTCTATTGAATAAATCAATGCAACCAGAATTTCGATATTATTTTTCTTTTTTTCTGTTAACTGTTTTTTTATTTTTTTTATTTTTGAATGAAATCAATTGAGTTGATTAGATTTAAACTTTATTTCTTTATTCAATTCTAAAGGGGTTTAAGCCATTGTGCTTGCCTAATTTTAGGTTACTTTTTTTTATCCTATTTCCTGTATTTATTTACCAACACTTTAGGGATTTAATTTTATTTTTTTGTCAATATATTTTTATTAATTTGTTTAAAAATGGTGATATAAATTTTTTTAGAAGAAAATAATTTTGGAAGCAATAAAATACATATTCTCAGGTCATGATTCATTTCAATGTCGCCAACTTTGGCTTAAAAAAGGTTTTGATTTTGTTAAAGATGAAAATAATTTCAATGATGAGGACGCAGTCGTAAAATTGGGTGTTGGGAAAAATATGGTTTCTTCCATTAGGTTTTGGTTGAAAGCTTTTAACATTATTGACAATAAAGATATACCAACAGAGTTTGGATTTAGGATGTTTAATGAAAATGGGTACGATCCATATTTAGAAGACGAAGCAAGTCTCTGGCTTTTACATTATCAATTGGTTAAAAATGGATATGCATCAATTTATTCAATTATCTTTAATGAATTCAGAAAAGAAAAGCAGTTTTTTAACAAAGAAACTTATGTTAATTATATAAAAAGAATTGGTGAGAATAATGCCGATTTGAATATTAATGAAAATACAATTGCAAAGGATTTTATTGTTTTTGCAAATCTGTACAAAAATGATCCTGAAAGCAAAGATGTTGAGGATAGTTTTTCAGGGATATTGTCTGAGATTGAATTATTAAAAACAACAGGAAAGGGAAAAGAGGAAAAGTTTTATATTGAAAATGAGCAAAGGGATAATCTTCCAGTTGCAGTTGTATTGTTTTCAATTCTTGATAATTTACATTATGGAAATTCGATAAGTTTAAATTCTTTGGAGTTTGATTTGAATAGTCCAGGTGCAATTTTCGCTCTGAACCGCTTGGGGTTGATGAATAAAATTTCTGAAATTGTTGGTGAAAGTAAAGACATCACATTTACAGACCAGGCAGGTATTAAAGAATTGCAATTC
>JAUYMZ010000261.1 GCA_030699355.1 Bacteroidota bacterium
ATGCGCTAGAAAGTTATGAAATTAATGCCATAGATTATTTGTTAAAGCCCATTTCATTTGAGCGTTTTGAGGTATCTGTAAATAAATTTTTGCAGTGGAAACATCCAAGTCAAACGCCTCTAGAATTAACAGAAAAACCCAGCTTATTTGTGCGCTCAGAGGGAAAGTGGATGAAGCTTACTGTAACTGATATTTTATTTATAGAGGCATTAAAAGATTATGTAAGAATTAGTTTAAGCTCTGGGCAGCGCATTACCCTGCACAGTACCATGAAAAACATGGAGGAACGATTAAAGAATTATCCCAATTTTATTCGCATTCATAAGAGTTATATCGTAAATCTTCCATTTATTGAGCGGGTTGAACCAAATAGTTTAAGCGTAGGCGGGCAGGTATTGGTGATGGGTGCCACCTATAAAGACGAATTGATGAAAAGGATAGGTAAGTTAAGTTTATAAGAAGTTTTATTTGGTTCGACCCAATATTTTGGAGTGTATGCCGTTTGGTTTTTGTTTATGGAATAATTCTGTTTAATTTGTCGTTTAACCTATATCATTTATGGCACGCTTATTCACTATTGCACCCAATGCACGCTTTGTTTTTTTGTTCTTATTTTTAAGTAGTATTTGCCTGCAACCTGCGCTGGCACAAAAGGGATTGTTGTGGGAGATTTCTAAGCCAGGTTCAAAAAAGAAGTCGTATATATATGGCACCATGCACGTAAGTGGAAAAATTGCCTACCACTTGGGGGAGGAGTTTTTTACGGCCATAAACGGCGTAGATGCCATTGCCTTAGAATCTAACCCAATTATTTGGTTGGATGATATTTTTGACTCAGAAGGGGCAGATGAGTATTTGGGAAGATACCAAGTGCTGTCGCAAACTTACAGGGGTTTTTATGAAGAATCGTTTAAGCTAGAAGTGTTGGATAATAAGAAATGGGGTAATCAGTTAAGCGCTAATCATTACCTTACCAATTGGATGCTATACCGAGAAAATAATGCTAGAAAAGACTTTGAAGAAGAAACGTTTCTAGATTTATTTATTTATCAAGTTGGCAGAAAAAACAATAAGCCGGTGTATAGCTTAGAAGATTTTAATCAGTCTGCTGTATTCGCAAATTTGGCGCGTATACCAGATGTGGAGGTAAAAGAAAGGGCTTCTTGGTTAACAGATTTAATGAAAGAGAAGCGCTTAAATGAGTTAATTCAAGATGCCTACCGCGACCAAGATTTAGATTTATTGGATTCTATTACACGCGAAACCTCATCAAACAATAATTTACGGTATTTGCTCTACGAGCGAAATTATATTATGGCTCATAGAATTGATTCTCTTATTGAACAAAATATTAGCTTATTTGTGGGAATTGGGGCGGCACACTTGGCGCATACCGAAGGAGTTATTAATTTATTAAGAAAGAAGGGATATACTTTAAAGGCAATATTACCTACCATTAATGAAAAATCGAAGGCAGAAAAGGAAAGATTAAGTTTGATGAAGCGTCCTATTCTTGCAGAAAACACCTTTCAATCTGATTTATTCTCGGTTAAAATACCCAATAAAATTTATGAAGCGCCGGCACAATCTTTTCAACGCGAATTTTTTTCGCCAGAGCTTACCAATGGCACTTTTTATTCGGTAAATGAAATAAGCACCTATCAGTATTTTAAGGGTGATATGAGTGAGAATTACTTGGAAAAGCTAGATAGTCTACTCTTTGAAAATATTCCGGGTAAAATTGTGAGCAAGGCCGAGATTTCGAAAGATGGTTTTAAAGGTTTAGATATCATAAATAAAACCAAATCGGGCGACTTTCAGCGGTATCAGATTTTTGTTACGCCTATCAAGGTTTTTGTGTTTAAGATGGGGGGAAAAGATGAGTATGTAAAAAATCAATCTCAGTCGTTTTTTAATTCTATTAAACTGTTTAAACCAGCTGAGGCTTGGGTTAGCAAATCTTCTTGTAAAAACGATTTTAAGGTAGAGGTTCCAGATTACTGCGATATTAAATACAATACCCAAATCACCTCCTTGTATGGGCACCCAGAGTTGGAAGCCTATGATGTAAAAAACAATGATTATTATTTTATAAAGCGCGCCTCCTTACACGATTTTAGCTATATTGAAGAAGACCAATTTGAGCTGTTTAGGATTATGAATAAGTTTGCCGAGCAATTTAAAACAGACAGCTTAATGGATAAAAAGGTATTATTGAATACCCAATATCCAACAGCTACAAGTTGGGTTAAGTTGAAAACAAATAAGCACTTGCATATAAAAGTTATCATCCACGGGGCTTATTACTATGTATTGGCAGCGGTTACTTCAGAAAAGAACTTTGATAATAGGTTTTTTAACTCTTTTCAATGGCAAGAGTTTAGTTACACATTTCCCTTTACTACCAAGGTAGATTCTACTTTGCAATTTACAGTTCATTCTAATTACCTAAAGCCTACTTATTATAATCAGTTGTATGAAAAGGTAAATGAGCAAAAACAGAAGAAAAAGGAAAAAGAGGATAAATCGTACTTATCTAAAAGCCAAAGCGATATTTATTTTTCAGAGAATTTTGAAAAGCTAGAGGTTGTTTATTTAAAGTTTCATAAGTATTCAAACTTTGCCAATGCAGATAGTTTATGGAACAAACAAATTGAAATTTATTTGGATAATAAGTCGTTGTTTTTGCACAAGAGAAAGGCTTACAGTAAAGGTGATACGAGCTTTTTAGAAGCCAGTTTTATGGATACCAACAGTTGCCGCACTGTATTTAGGAAGTACATACAATACGATGATAAAATGTACATTATAACGGCCAACTTAGATACCGTGGGTGCTATGAGTAAATTTGTTTCAAGTTTTTATCAAAGCTTTAAGCCGTTTGCAAATACGGCTTCACAAAATTCGGTGTTTTTAGATAAAGCGCAGGTATTTTTTGATGTATTAAAAACAGGAGATAGCCTGTCTAAAGAGATTGCCTATAAATCGGTATTAACGCATGTTCGGTTCGAAAATAAACATGCCAGTGCATTAATAGACGCCATAAAAAGTCATGCTTTTCCTAAGGAACACATTAATGCCAAAGCGCAATTAATTAAAGATTTGGGAAATGTAAAAGACAGCAGAATTGTACCCTTTTTATCTTCATTTTATAAGGATATGGAGGATACAACTTTGTATCAATTGGCGGTTTTAAGGGCTTTGGCGAACCAAAAAACAAAGGTGGCTAGCATGGCCTTTATTCAATTACTCGATTATGACATTCCGATTGGGGTAGGGAAAGATGCTATTGATAATGTTTTTAGACCCTTTAGCGATTCGCTTGAACTAACCAAATACTTGTTTCCAAAATTGTTGGATTATACGTTTATCAATCACTACAAAATGCCTATCTATCAATTATTGCAAGAGGCCTTAGATAGCAATGCTTTGCCAAGCAAAGCCATCAGAGGAAATTATGATCAAATACTGCGCGAAGCGAAATTGGTTTTAAAGAGTCAAATTGGTTTTGAGCAATCTGAAGTAGCAAAATCCAAATCGTATAACTATTACAATAACAATGATAATTTTTTAAACGAAGGCAATTCAGATTTGGTGATGTATAGCAGTATGTTAATTCCTTTTATGAAAGATAAAAACGTACAAGCTTATTTTAATAAACTCAAACTTGTAAAAGACTATTTGGTTCGAACCGATATAGCGGTAGCATTTGTAAAGAATAAAATACAGGTAGATAAAACAGTTTGGGTAGACCTTGCCAGCGATGCAATAAATTACGTTTACGTATACAACAAATTGCAGCAAATGAATCGCTTAGACTTATTTCCAGCGCAGTTAATTAGTCAGGAATCGATGGCTAAATCTCTATTATACGATGAAGATTTTAATTTTAAAACCGATAGTGTTTTGCTTATTAAGAAACAGTTTATAACCTTAAACGGGGTACCAGGATATTTCTATTTCTTTAAATCTAAAAAAGAAAACGACGATAATTGGTCGCTAGACTATATTGGTTTACAACCTGCTTTGCAACAAGAATTAAATGTAAATTACGAATTAAAAAGAGAGAATGTTTCTATCAATAGAGGTAAAAACATTGATGATTTAATAGCAGAGCACATAAAGTCTATTGAAATACATAAAAGAAGAAGGGCAAGCGAAAAAACCAGCTCGTATTCGTATTATGATTAATGTTGGTATTTGAGTGTAAACTTAATCACCTGCACCAATTTACTTGGGTGGGCTTCCATTTTTTGAGTTAATATTTTGAATTGAGATGTAAGCAACTGTTTGATGGTTAATTATGACTTAGTTCTAAAATGTTATACCATGAAATTCATTTTACTTATCCTATTTGTATCTTTTGCAGATATCATTAGTTTATATGATTTGGGTGGAAAATTAGTTTATAGTTACAACACCCCCAAAATGGATCAAGTACATGAGTTAAGTTTTCTTAAAGCAGGTTTATATTTTGTAAAACTTCAAAGCAATGAAGCGGTGCAGGTATTAAAGTGGCTTAAAGAATAAAAGACACGATTTTTGAAATCCTGCCAATCCCAAAATCTCGTAATCGTGTTCAGACAAAATTATCCTTCAAAAAGAATTTTATTTTCTCAGATAAATAGGGCAATTTGTTTTTAATAATATCAAATATTATTTCGTAGTCAGTCTTTTCATAATGATGAGATATAAAGTCCCGAAATCGAATGATGGGATCGGGGTCAATTTGCAATTTTTCCGGAAATAGATTAGGATCTAACGAATCAATTTTTTTAACGTGCTCTCCAATCACTTGAAGACGTAAGGCAATTGAATCTATAAGCATAGCATCATCCTCAGGAATAACAAGTTCTTTAGCAATTTCAATATAATTCGTTCTGTCTTCAATCAATTTTATTGATTCTTGAATGCGTTGAAGCCTGTCTAGAATAACAAAGTCAAGCATACAATAACTGATCTTTTATAGATAACAAGAAATCTGAAGATAAATGTGGACCTTTACGTATCAAATCAACTTTCATTTTAAGTTTTTCCTCAAGAAACTTTTGAAGGCCAGCGTATTTATAATAGTCAGGTTCACTCAACTCAACTAACAAATCAATATCACTTTTTGAATGGGTAGTGCCTTTTGCAACAGAACCGAAAATCCCAACACTTTTTAATCCATATGCACTTTGCATGTAGCTTTTATTTTCTTTTAGGATATATTTGATTTCTTCCAAATTCATAATTCAAATTTATAGAAATTTCTATAAAAAGTGAGAAATAATTCATTCATAAAATCTATCTGTTATCTTAAGATATACACGATTTTTGAAATCCTGCTAATCCCAAAATCTCGTAATCGTGTTCAGACAATGTCCTACTTCACCTGCACCAATTTACTTGGGTCGGCAAAGCGTTTTTTGTTGGCGGCAAATTCTTTGGTGAAGTTGGCCTGTTTGGCTTTGAAGGCTTCGCTGTTGCTATCCATTACCTTGCCACCTGACACCCATTTTATGAGGATTTCTTTGTTAAAATAGTACCAGTTTTCGGTCATGCTTTTAACCTTAGTTCTTGGGTTTACTTTTAAAGATTCTTCAAATTCAGAATCTTTGGCATACACCAATATTACCTGATTACCGCTATAATAATGATCTGCATCTGATAAACTCATATCTTGGGTATAATTGCAATTCAACATTTTTAGGACCTTGCCTTCATAAAACCCAATAAAGGCCATGCCTTCTTCTTGGGTTGGCGTGGTAAATTGTATGTAGGATTTACGCTTAGCTTCAATGGCTAAATACTGAGATTTAATGCCAGATATATCCGGACCTTTACTGCCTTTATTTTGAGCCCAAGAATTTGGTTCAGCCAGCATAATTAATGTGAAAACAGCTAAAATATATCTCATAATGTTTTTTGTAAAGCGATTTAAATTGGTAAGATGTTTATTGATTTAATTTATGGGATATCAGTTATTAACCCATTCTGATTGTATTTGTTCGATATGATTATTAAAATTTTCAGCATCTTCTTTTGAAAAAATACCTTTATACTTTTCTGACAGTTTTATAGGAGATTTTTCTTCTATTTCCTCAAGTCCTTCCTGCTTTTTGAAAATAATAATCTCTAATTCTTGCCCCAGATATTCCTCTGGAAACTCGAAAGCAATATTGATTTCTTTTTTGGTAGGTGTTATAAACTTACGTAACATAATTTTTTGAATAAATGTAACAATGAGGAACAAATTAAAAAAATTGAACAAACATTGTTCTATCAAAAATAAGATTTTTTTTTGATTTTTAATTTTTCAATTATGAATCATTACTATGCAGAGAAATCTTACTACATACGAAGAGGTCCTTCGCTCCACTGCGTTACGCTCAGGATGACAA
>JAUYMZ010000284.1 GCA_030699355.1 Bacteroidota bacterium
ATGGCAGTTCTATTTTTATCTAAAAATGTATAAGCAAACTTGCCAATTAATCCGTTAGAAACCACCTCGGTTAAAAAGCGCGAATAATAAGTGGTATCAATGGGTACATATACATCTGGCTGAACACCACCTCCGGCATAAACCGTTCTATTTAAACGCAAAGTTTTATAAGGTGTAGAATCAAATATGGCCGCATTTCCAATGCCTTCTAATTCTCCATTTTCAAATCTACTCATTAAGTCGTGCTCATATCCAACTTTGTCTGTATAATCTTTTTGGATGCACCTACCACTTGGCGTATAATACCTAGATACGGTTAGTCTAATTGCTGAACCATCTGAAAGTCCATAAGGTTCTTGCACCAAACCTTTACCAAAACTTCTTCTCCCTATAATTAATCCCCTGTCCCAATCTTGTATGGCCCCACTTACAATTTCGCTAGCAGAAGCAGAACCTTCATCTATTAACACCACCAATTTACCTGTTTCAAATACGCCGGCATGCTCAGAACGATAATCGCTGCGGGGCTTGCTTCTGCCTTCTGTGTATACTATTAGTTTATAATCATCCAACAACTCATCTGTAAGTTGGATGGCAGTATTTAAATACCCACCCGGATTTCCACGTAAATCTAAAATTAGGTTTTGAATGCCTTCTTTTTTCAGTTCATCGTAGGCTTGCAAAAATTCCTCATGTGTTTTCTCTGCAAACCTGCTTACTTTTATATAGCCTGTTTGATTGTTTAACATAAACCAAGCATCTACACTAAAAATAGGGATTTTACCGCGGGTAATCTTAAACAATATGGGCTCTTTAGCACCTAATCTTAAGATGAGTACTTGTACCTCTGTACCTCCCGGACCGCGCAATAATTTAAACACTTTATCGCTTGTTATTCCATTACCCGCCACAGGAATTGTATCTACCTTAATAATTCTATCGCCAGGCAAAATCCCAAGTTCTTGGGAAGGTCCTCCATTGAGCGCGGTAACCACCATAATGGTATCCGAAACAATATTAAACTCAATTCCAATTCCTTCAAAGTTTCCTTCTAATTGCTCGTTGGCTTGTTTTAAATCGCTTGCCGGAATATACACAGAATGTGGGTCGAGCTCGTGCAATAAATCGTTGATGGCACGATTTTCTAAATCAGCCATGTTCACTGTATCTACATAAGATTGGTTTATAATCGACAATAATTCAGAAAATTTATTATTGCCACCCATCATGTTACTAATTCTACCCGAAGGCCTTAATAAAATTCCCAGCAACAAGCCAATGGCTAAAAGTAAAGAATAGATAAAAGGCTGCCATTTATTTTGATTATTTGCCATATTTTTGAATTCGGATTGAGCAAATATAATAGGCCAAGTAATTATTTGAAGCAATGAGCAAAACAAAAAAAATAATCAAAACCACTGAAGCAGAATCTACCCATCAAAATTTGGAACAGATGTCTGTGAAAGAATTATTGCAACAAATTAATTTAGAGGACCAAAGCGTGCCTTTTGCCATTCAAAAATCTTTGGGTAAAATCAAAAAATTGGTTCAGGCAGCCCATAAAAAAATGTTGTTGGGTGGCCGATTATTTTACATTGGCGCAGGCACCAGCGGCAGGTTGGGTATTGTAGACGCCAGCGAATGTCCGCCTACCTACGGCGTGCCTTTTTGTTTGGTGGTTGGGATAATTGCTGGTGGCGATAAAGCCATTCGAAAAGCAGTAGAATTTGCAGAAGACAATGCCGAACAAGGTTGGTTAGATTTGCAAAAACACAAAATAAATGAGAAAGATTTTGTGATAGGAATTGCCGCCAGCGGCACCACACCATACGTTATTGGGGCTTTAGAAATGGCCAATAAAAATGGTATAGAAACGGGCTGCATTGCGTGTAATAAAAATTCGCCTTTGGCCAGCGTTGCTAAATACCCTGTGGAGGTAGTGGTAGGACCAGAATTTGTGACGGGCAGCACCCGCATGAAAGCTGGAACGGCTCAAAAATTGGTATTGAATATGATTAGCACCAGTTTAATGATTAAGTTGGGAAAAGTAAAAGGCAATAAAATGGTAGATATGCGCATGAGCAACCACAAGTTGGTAAAGCGGGGCATAGATATGATTGTAAAAGAGCTAAAGATTTCTGAGAAAAAAGCCGAAACGCTGCTTACCTTGCACGGCAGCGTACGCAAGGCAATAGAAGCTTACCAAAACAAGTAAATGGAAATAATACTAAAAATGCTAACGGTGATGCTATGGAGCGCCGTTAAATATATTGTTGGAATAAGTTTTGCCATTGGATTTGGGTTCAGCCCAATAGAAATTTTGCTACTTACCATTGGCGGAGGCATGCTAGGTGTGCTGGTATATTTGTATCTATGGGCACTTATTTTATCTATTTTTTACCGGTTTTTTCCCAAGAAACCCAAGCCAATAAAGTTTAAATTCTTAACCAGAAAACTAGTGGTATTTATCCGAAAATACGAAGTATGGGGCATAGCATTTCTTACGCCATTGCTACTTACACCGCCACTTGGGACCATTTTAGCGGCCAGCATTGAGCCCAATAAATGGCGCATCAAAATGATTATGCTTTTATCCTTTAGCTTTTGGACAATCCTCATTCTTGCCCTCAAATATTTGTTTAAAATAGAAATAGGCAATGGTTCGGTCTGAACCCATTATTTTTTCAAGTTTAACAGCTTTTGGGTTTCCTTGTCTTTCGACAAATCATCGTCTTTTACCTCTATGGGTACATATTGAATATAGTTGCGCCATTTGTCTAATACACTTGCAAAATCTTGTGGCAAATCGCTGTTAAAAAATATTTTTTCTTTGGTCTTTGGATGAATAAATCCAAGCGATTTAGCATGCAAACCTTGTCGTGGCATTAGGGCAAAGCAATTTTCAACAAACTGCTTATACTTGGTAAAAGTGGTACCCTTTACGGCATAATCACCACCATAGGTACTATCAGAAAAAATGGGGTGACCAATACTTTTTAAATGCACCCTAATTTGGTGGGTTCTACCTGTTTCCAACCTACATTCGATGAGGGTTACATACCCTAAACGTTCCAAAACTTTGTAATGCGTAACACTCCATTTGCCCTTCTCGGGGTCATCGTACATTTGAAAAACCTTCCTATCTCTCAAGCTACGGCCAATGTAGCCTGTTATGGTTCCTTCGTCCTGAGCCAAATCGCCCCAAACCAAAGCTTGGTAACTGCGTTCGATGCTATGGTCGAAAAACTGCTTGGCTAGGTGGGTCATAGCAATTTCGTTTTTGGCGATAACTAAAATTCCAGAAGTATTTTTATCTATGCGGTGAACCAATCCGGGGCGAATATTATTTTCTTGAATAAAAGCCTCATTTTTTAAGTGAAAAGCAAGGGCATTTACCAAAGTACCGCTTACATTATTATAGCCCGGGTGAACCACCATGCCTGGCACTTTATTTACAAGCAGCACATCACTGTCTTCAAAAATGATATTTAACGGAATATCCTCAGGAACAATCTCGGTATCTTTGGGAGGAGTTGGCAGCACAATGGAAATAACATCCAAAGGCTTAATTTTATAACTCGATTTTACCGGCTTTTCGTTTACCAAAACAGAGCCCGCATCGGCGGCGGCTTGTATTTTGGTACGACTAGCATTCTCGATGCGGTTCATTAAAAACTTGTCGATACGGATCATTTTTTGACCCTTATCAACCACTAACCTAAAGTGTTCAAATAATTCTTGCTCTTCGGGAGCATCTAATTCTTCTTCTAAAAACGCTTGCATACTTTACAAAGGTAAGCTAATAAAACAAGAATAGGAGCCGAGGCTCCCATTCTTGCGTAATCAATCAAATCATCGTTGCGTTACCACACACAACGAATTCTTAAATATGGCAACAACTAATATTTTCTTAATTAGTTACCGTTAACATTTAAGTCGAAACTTAATAAAGCACCATCCTCTTTAAATGGAGTTGGAGCTGGAGCAGGTGTTTCATCCAGCGGCATTAATACACTCGCTTCTTTCACATCTGCTTTTGGTTCAGGCTTGGTTTCTACCTTTTTAGGAGCGGGTGCTTTTGGCTTTACCAAATCGCCCATGCCTGTAACCTCAAATTTATTTTCCTTCACAAACATACCAAGCGCTATGGCTTGCTTAATACCACTAATGTGCACTTCAATTTCAAAATCATCATGCGAAATAGCACGTGGCGTGGCAGTAAAAGCTATGCGCTGATCCAAACAATAATCCAATAAAACTTGAATATTTTTACGCTTACTTAATAATACAGGTGTTTCTTCTGACATCACTTTTTTCCTTTCTTTTGAGTTGGTAAAATTACAATTTCAAATCCAAAAGGCAGTTTTCTGAGGCAGGATTTACTCACCAAATTTGCCATGTTTTTCAACCTCAGGCAAATAAAAGTTAATAAGTTGTGGATTGGCAAAAATCCCAAATTGAAAAACAAGGACTAAGCCATTGAATAAAAGTGCTTTAGCGAAGCAGTGTAAAATTCCCAGATTGAGACTCTTCAGAGCCATCCCAACCGGAATAGCGCAGAATGTAAAAATACACTGCCTCTTGACAAGGGGCGCCTTTGTATTTTCCGTCCCAAGGTTCGTTCTTATTATTGGTTTCAAAAATGCGCTCGCCGTATCTATCGTAAATCTGAATTTTAAAATCTTTAACAAAAACAGGTACCCACTGATAGGTGTCGTTTAAGCCATCACCATTTGCTGTAAAAGCATTGGGTGTATAAACAATAGGTGGCTGGTATAATAAAATAGTGTTCGACCTGCTCTCGGCATTAAAAAAGTTGGTAGATTCGGTATCATCCTTCTGCTTGGCGTTGATATAATAATAGAATAAACCTTCATTAAAATTCAACTTATCGTCGAGGCAGGTAAAAACCTCTGGTTTGTGATTGCTAACAATGGTAAAATCATTGGCTGGGTCGGCTCGGTGCAACTCATAGTTTTCAACCCCATCTTGCCATCCAAAAAACTCCTGCCAATTTAATCGGCTCATGTACTTTTCTGATTTCCCCCTGAGCACAATAGAGCAGGCTACTTTTCCTTGCGGACCAATATTATCGCAGGTATCTTTCATTACTAAATGGTAGCAATAAGAAGTATCAGACACCCGCACGTCCTCATCTAGGTATTTGGTATCATTTACATTTTCAAAAGTGGCCAATAATTTAAATTGCGCCTCTCCCCGCTTATTCTTATACAAAAAGTACCGCGCAAAATCGCGTTCTGTACTGGCAGGCCATTCTAATTCAAGACTTTCATTGTTTACTACCGTTACGTATTTTAAAAACTGCTGCTGTGGAATATAAGCAAGCTGCTCAAACGTGGATAAAGTATCAGAACTTGGCCCTTGAATGTTACACTTATTTATACTTCGCATAAAATAAGTATAATTTATCTTATCGTAATTGGGTGTATTTCCATCGTAAAAAAAACGCTTAGATTTTGTGGCAATGGTGTCAATGATTTCAAAATTCTGATAGTTAATACCTCGATAAACCAAATAACCTGCAAAATTTGGATCAACCAAACTGGTTGAATCTCCATAATACACATAAGTGGCCGCATTATTCTCGAGGGTCATACAGAGTAAATCTGTGGAGTTGGCAATCGCCATTGGGGTGAATTTTACAACAAATTTAGTGGAGGCATTTTTAGGAAACGGACAACCATTATCGTAGGCGAAAACAAAAAATGGAATTCCCCCACTTAACTTTTCCAATTCGCAGGCAGATTGCCAGCAAACCTCTGTTTCGGCCAATTTATACCCTTCTGTTAAGGTATCAAAAATGGGGCGATTAACAATAGTAGAATCTAAATCACCCATCTTTACTTGCAGGTAAACAGAATCGTCTAAATCTATTGCCCGTATTTTAAAACAAGCCTTTTCGGGAATAGGAATATACACTGTATCCTGCATAAGTAATTGTCCGTTTACCTGAATAATACTGGCCAAAGGCGGGTTATTAGGACAATTTGAAACAGTATATTGCAGCTCTAATCTCGCTTCGCCAATCTTAATACCAAACCTAAATTCCTCCACCCGAATACTGGCCACATAAACACCTGGCGCATTGGGGTTACAAGAAATTTGTCCGGTAACGGGGTTTATACTAAGTGGGACTGAACCTAAAATGGCTTTAGAATTATCGTAGCCATTGCGCCAAACCGTATTGCTATAAGGCCCAGCAGTTGCATTGTTATCCTGTGGATTAAATCTATCTAAATTACCATTTAATGGCTCTATAAATGAATAGCGAAGTTCATCTCCATCATCGTCTACAAAATCCATATTGTAAGTATACAGATTGTTCACGCACATCAAGGTATTAGGATTATTGGTATACCTTGGTGTGCTATTTTTTACCGTTCTTAGATTAGGAACTTCAGTATACAAAGTCATAGAAGCAGCGCCTGGATTAACCAGATTTTCTATAATACCATTGCGGCAACAGCGCTGATAACTCAGGTAATATCCATTATTACTATTGTACACATTATCTGGTAGCGTTATATTTGTTCTGTATGTTCCCACATGCGTGCATCCGGTGGCTACACTAGCGCAATTATCGCCCGTAAATTTCAGCGTATCATCGTTAGTTCTTACAAAATTTATGGTGAATTGTGTCTTTTTAATGTGTGTATTCTTTTCAAAAATACCCACCGAGATGGTTCTATCAAAATAGGCTTCTGGACTTCCATTTTCGCAGTCTCTAAGCACACGCACCGTTAATTGGTAATTGCTGCCACTAATCCATTTTAATTCTATAATGCCCCCAACAAGGTGTGTTGCTTGCAGGCAATACGGCAAAATAAAAAGAGATAATATGGCAAATATTTTTTTCAAAGCAAAACAAACATAAGAAATTGTACACCAATAATAATATTATTTTATCAAAATTGTTTTGATTACTTATTTTTGACAAATGACTCAATTAAACAAAAGCAAATTTGAGAGCACCCTCAAGGTTAGGCCAGATGATATAGATATGAACCAACACGTACATAGCAGTAAATATATTGATTATGTGCTGTCAGCCAGGTACGACCATATGGAGCGCTGTTACAAAATGCCTATCACTTAATTTACCAAGCACGGTTTAGGTTTGGTGGTACGAAATACTTTCATAGAATTT
>JAUYMZ010000285.1 GCA_030699355.1 Bacteroidota bacterium
TTGTATTGCAACGTTTTTATTTACCAGGAGCCAACTGCTTTTTTGCCTACGAAGGTCAGCGGCGGTAATTACTCCATTAGCTTTTTAGAAGGAGTAACTACCTACCGGGTTTAAACGAAATCTATATAAGGGTTAACCCAAAGCCATTTACATATCTATCTTAATACCTTTATCATTAATTTTAATACTTAAGTTAATATTGGTATCTATTTCGTTTTCTTCATATTCCTCAGGGTTATTTATTTCAGCACAATCGAGGCAATTTAGTTTTCCCTTATGGAATTGATAATACATGCCATCTGCTTCTTCAATGTTGTCTTCTTTTATAATGCTTTTAACGGGTTGACTTAAAGCAATGACTTTATTTTGCGGAATCCAAATGCTCACTTCAACTTCTTGCCATCTAAATTTCTTATCCTTGGCCAGACTGAAATAGGAAGGTATCGTAATTTTATTCCCTTCTATGTTGGCCGTATATTGTATCATTTCAATATTTTCTATGGCATCTTTTTTATTTAAACCATTGGCGCGTTTTACAATTTTAACCGTTATACTATCTGTTTTACTCTGCTTCACATTAATATGGTCTATTTCTAGGTAAAAGTCGTTTTTCCCCATTAAAATGCCTTTGTCTCTAAAGGCAATTTCGCCAGCATCTTCAGTATAATTTTCGTCGAGGGTTGGCATATCTAAACCTTCTAAAAAAAGTGTGTCGGATATGCTTGTGCGCATTAAGTTTTGCGTGGTTTCTGTATGTTTAATTTTGTTGGCAAAGCTTCCACCGGCATAGGCTAAAAAGAGGGCACCTAAAACAAATAAACCAGCCAAGGATAACATCCATGTTTTATTTATAATGGGTAATTGAAATAGTGCTCTAACAATAACCAACAAAAGGCTTAAAATGGGGGTAACTAAGATAAGTAAGATACCAATTTTGGCTGCCCAAATGGTTTCTGGCTGATGAATGGTAAAAGCGATTAAATCGTTTAAAAAATGCGTTTGGTTCAGGTTTAAAAATACGGCTACCATGGCAATAGAAATTCCCAACACAGCTGCAAAAAGAACCAGAGCCACAAATCCGGCAAGGAGTTTAAAAAAGCCACTAATTAACCTTCCAATGAGTGTGCTACCATGTTGGGCAATGCTATTCATTTTATTGCCTACATTGCCTTGTAACATTTCTTTTTGTATGCTTTGGATGTCGATATTTTGACCACGCATTAAAAGTTTTTCACTGGCAGTAATGGCTTTGGGAACAATAACCCACAATACAATATATACCCAAAAACCAGTACCAAACAAGAAAACAGAAATAACAAAAGCCAACCTAATCCAGGCTCTGTCTAATCCAAAATAGGCCGCTAATCCCGCCGATACGCCCCCAATTACTCGGTTATCTGAATCGCGAAATAGTTTCTTTAGCTTGTTAATTTTTTGCTCTCGCATATAAATTAAATCATCTCCTTTGGCAACTGGTAAAATTATCCATAAGATAAGGTAAAACAGAATTCCAGAGCCATAAGCTACCAATAACAAGATAAATAATACCCTAATTAAAACGGGGTCAACATCAAAAAACGAAGCCACACCAGAACACACGCCACCTAAGTTTTGGTCGTCTGGATTTCGGCGTAATTTATGGTGCAGAGGCTTGTTGATAGGTGCTTTTGGTTCAGCCTTTTCTTGTATATCTCCGTGGGCATCCATTTGGTCTATGTTTCCTAAAATAGCTGTAACCTCCTGCACATCTATTACCAGCAAGGTAACTTTGGCTGAACCTACTCGGCGTGCAAATAATTCGGCCATGCGGGCTTCTATATCTTGAACTATCTCTGAGTTACCCGCAAAATGAATATGTAATTTATCTAAATATGTTTTGAGTTGCTGATAGGCTACTTCTTCAATGGTAAAGAGCATACCTGCCAAGTGAATTTGAAATACTTTTTCCATGTTATTTATTTTTGTTGTTTTCGTTGGTTATTAAATTTACAGCTATTACAAGCTCTTGCCAAGTTGTGGCTAATTCTTTTAAAAATTGAGCTCCTTCTTCGCTCAATTGGTAATATTTTCGTGGCGGACCACTTTTGCTTTCTACCCAATTGTAATGGAGTAGACCATCGTTTTTTAATCTACTTAAAAGAGGGTAGAGTGTGCCTTCTACCACCAATAATTTGGCGCTTTTCATTTCTTCAATGATATCACTGGCGTATGCCTCGCCCCGACTAATTATAGAAAGGATGCAATATTCTAATATGCCTTTCTTTATCTGTGCTTTGCTATTTTCTATATCCATAAATGCTTATACAAGGTTATAAGTATGGCACAAAACTAAAATCATTTTAGTACTATGCAATACAAAATACCTTTTAAATTTTTAATTATATGGTTATTAAGGTTTTATTTTTTTTAAAATGAATGTTTCATCAGAAAAAGTTTACTTAGCCACATGATAAACAGAATAGTTAGAATGAGTTTTGAGCCCAGTAAGGCAAAAGAATTTGTAGCTTTATTCGATTCAGTGAAGGATCAAATAGCGGGTTTTGAAGGTTGCGAAGGTTTAATTTTGCTTAGAGATGCAGAGTCCGAAAATGTGTTTTTAACCTACAGTTATTGGCAAAGCGAATCGCATTTAAATAAGTATAGATTTTCTAATTTATTTAAAACAACTTGGGCTGAAACCAAAGCTTTATTTAACGATAAACCTGTAGCATGGAGTTGCGTTGTGGCTCAGAAAGTTAAATAAGTGTATACAAAATAGGTTTTCGCACATGTGTGTTTTATAATTAACTTTGTGTAAGGCGCTGAATATTGCCTACTTTTGACTTTTAATTATATAAGCATGCTCAAAAAGTTTGTCTTTATTCTATTCGTTTGCAACCTTATTATTGGTTTCGATGCAGTAGCTAATCCATTAGATTCGCTGCGATTAGAGATGCGCGGTGCCAAGAAATTTATTGTGCATAGGGTTGTTAAAGGAGATGCTATAGAATCGATAGCAGCAAAGTATGCAGTAAGTTCTTCGGATATTTTAAGTAACAATCCACTTATTACAGAGAAGGTTTTCCCGGGTCAAATCTTAAAGATTCCAATAAACGAGGCTAAGTATGGCGCAGTTACGGTACCTCCCGTTAAATCTTTAGCTCCATCTAAACTTCCTCTAGCCACAACTTTACCTCCTCCCAATACAGTTGTAGCCAAAGAAGTAGCAAAATCAGAAGCCATTGATGAGCCAGTAAATATTCCAGTTCCTCCAAGCAAAGAAGAATTAAATTCAACGGAGTATAAAATTTATGTAGTGGCTAGTCCACAAACCGTAAACCAATTAGCTGCAAGTTTTGCAGTAGAACCGGAAGCCATTATAGAGTTAAACTCCCTCAAAAACCACAACTTAAAAGAAGGTCAAAAGGTTAAAATTCCTAACAAAAAACCAGCGCCTGTTTTGGTTCAGCAAGAAATTAAAAAGCCAGAAATACTATTGCCTGAACCTAAGGTAGAAGTAGCAAAAGTTGCGGAAAAGAAACCTGAGGCTCCTAAAGTGGCAGCGCAAAAAATAGAACCTATTGCCATTGAAAAAACTATTTCTAAACTCGATTCACCCAAAGTAGAGTCCAAAAGTGGCCTGAGTAAATTGGCTAATAATGCCAATCAAATCAAGGAATTAGACAAAAAACCAGAAGAGAAGGTTAGTCCGCTTTTGGCTAAAACAAATGCTAAAAAGGTTGAGCTTGTTTTGAACCAAGATTCTATGATGATGGTTGAGTTGATGAAAAAGAGAAATATGGAGCTATTAATGAAAATGGATAGCGATTATATCCATCCTCAGGGAATTGCTTATAAAGTTTTTGATTACAAAGAATCTAATTATAATTACGATTTATTTTCTCTACTTACTGCCGAGGAAAATGCCATTAATGTACCCAATACCAATCAAAGCGCCGGGGTGGGTGATGCTCAAAAAACACATGTGGTAAAAAAGGATGAAACCTTACAAGGTATTGCTAAAAAATACAAAGTATCGGCTACAGATATTATCAATTGGAACGGATTATTATCTTACAGGGTTAGAGCAGGTCAAGAGCTTACTATTAATGCCAGTAGGGCCCAAGTTTCGCCTTATGTTAGAACCTTACCCAGTTTAAAAAATATAGAGCAAAGCAGAGCAGGGGAAGATATTGTTGGGTATGAAAAAGTGGCTGGTTTGGCTCAATTTAATAACAAGCAAGCTTTTACGCGAGGTGTATATACCAACGCCACTGAAAAAGGTCGTTTCGTTTATTTAGTAAACAGAGATAATTTTAAAGAACATTTCGCCCGTGTTTTAGGTCCCTTGCCTAAAGGTACTCCCGACGATATTGTTGTTATTTTAGATCCACAATCTGCCGAACAATTGGGCATTTCTAAATCCTTAATGCGTGTATATGTTTATTTCGGAATTGTGAATGCCCCAACCGAAGCGAAAAATTAACATTATGCATACGGAGCCGCATATAGAGGCCTTTTCTTTTCCTTGTCATTCAGATTCTAAATTCAGCATTTTAATTCCGAGTTGGAATAACCTAGCGTATTTAAAATTATGTGTGGAGAGTATAGAGCGTAACAGCACTTTCCCGCATCAAATTATTATTCATATCAACGAAGGTTTAGATGATACGCTTTTATGGGTAAAAGAAAAAGGCTATGCGCATACCTATTCTAAAGAAAACGTTGGGGTTTGTTATGCATTAAATGCCATGGCTAAATTGGCTCAAACCAATTATATTTTATATGTTAATGATGATATGTACCTTGCTCAAAAATGGGATTGGTATTTGGCACAAGAAATTGCCTCTCAGAAGAATAATATGTTTTATATTTCTGCCACTATGGTAGAATTTGAAGGGGGGTCTAACAAAGCCATTTTAGCACCTTATGATTTCGGAAGAACCCATGATTCCTTTGATGCTAAGGCGTTTCTAGCTTTCGCAGAAAACGCTCCTAAACAAGATTGGTTTGGTTCATGCTGGCCACCTAGTTTAGTGCATAAGGAGTTATGGGATAAGGTAAATGGATATGATATAAGTTACTCACCTGGCTTTTATTCCGACCCAGATTTTGCCATGAAATTATGGGAATTAGGTGTTCGCGAATTTAAAGGTATAGGTAAAAGTTTGGTATACCATTTTAAATGCAAGTCTACAGGTAGGGTTATAAGAAACAATGGTAGGAAAACTTTTGCCCAAAAATGGGGCATTCCTTCTTCCTTTTTGTTTAAAGAAATGTTGTTAATGGGACAAACTTACCAAGCGAACATACATTTAAAAAAGCCAACAGGATTCCCTTTGTTTTTGGCTAAATGCAAGGCCTTGTATATTTCAATTTCTTAGAGTTGATCCAATAGATTTTTACTGCCAATATTGCCATTTTTAACCTGAAAACCTTCACCATATTTAACCCCAATTCTTCTTCCAAATTCTATCGCCCTTGCTTTAATAAAATCGATAAATTCGGGTGTAGCAATAGGCGTTATGGGTTCATTGGATTCTGGGTTGTAAAATTGAGATTTAAAGGCCATGATGCTTGCCATTTTTGTTTCAAAATGTGCGCTAATATCAAAAATGATATCGGGTTGAGATAACTGATCTTGGATATAATGATAGACCTTTTTTGGGCGCCAAGCTGTTTGGGCTTGACCCAATTCGCTGGTTTCAATTTTAGTTAATCCGGATAAAAAACAAGCATCGTGCACTAAATCTGCGGCCCTACCATGGTCTATATGCCTAT
>JAUYMZ010000286.1 GCA_030699355.1 Bacteroidota bacterium
CAGGGGAGAGGGAACCAGCAATGATTATATTATGGAAGAGATTCCTGCATTGCCTTCTTTTAGGTTGCAAAAGGCTGTTTCGGCCACCATTGTAAAACACGATTTAGACTATTGGACAGGCACGGTGTATACCACCAATCGCCGCGTGTGGGAGCATGATGAAGTATTTAAAGAATACCTTAGAAAAACCCGTGCTATGGGCATAGATATGGAAACCGCTACTATTTTTATAACAGGCTTCGTAAACGATATTCCCAAAGGAGCTTTGTTATTGGTAAGCGATAATCCCATGGTGCCAGAGGGTGTTAAAACATCTAAAAGCGATGTTACCGTAACACAAAATTACGTGCTCAAACACCTAGAAATTGGCATAGATTCACTCATAGAACTCCGCGATTCGGGCGAATCTGTGAAGCACTTAAGATTTGAATAAATAGAAAACTTTCTCATTTATATAGAATAAAGATGGGGCTGAACCCATCTTTATTCTACCTTTATTTGAAACTCCATTCTGGTTTGAATTCCCTGGTATTGAAGTGCCTTCTTAAAATCTTGGTAATGGGTATAATTACTGCCCAATTCATGCTTTAATAATGCAGCACTAGCCTCACCACCAAGTGAGCCTAAAAGTTCTTGAAAAGGATCTTTTAATTCGGGTAAATTTACACTTCTGTAATCACTTAAATCTGCTTTTTCGGCAGCCATTTTAATGGCCATTTCCAGACCACCAAAACCATCAATTAAACCAATTTTTTTGGCATCAGCACCACTCCAAACCCTACCTTGTGCAATCTCTTCTACTTGGGCAGTAGTTAATTTTCTACCTTTAGCAACTCTATCTACAAAACTTTCATAAATCCTATCTACACCGCGTTGTACAACCAAACGCTCAGCTTCATTTAAGGGTCTATCCGGACTTCCTAAATCGGCAAATTCGCCAAATTTTACCGTTTCAATTTTTACGCCAAGTTTGTTGTTAAGTAGTTCTTTTGCATTTACCAACATGCCAAAAACACCAATAGAACCGGTTATGGTATTAGGCTGTGCAAAGATATAATCAGCCGGGGCCGCAATATAATAACCGCCACTTGCAGCTACATCACCCATAGAAACTATAATCGGTTTTTTACCCTTACACAAACTCACTTCTCTCCAAATTACATCGCTGGCCAAAGCACTACCACCTGGCGAATTAACGCGCAATACCAAAGCTTTATAACTATCATCTTCTCTTACTTTTTTAATAGTTGCAGCAATTCTGTCTGAACCAATACTTTGATCATCGCCCTCGCCACCACTTATATCTCCAACACAATATACAACAGCAATTTTATTATCAGAGGTAGAGGTATTGCCGCTTACCATGTTAAATTTGGCCATTGTTACATAGTTTAATTTATCAGATTCGGCTAAACTTACTTTGCTTTTTAGCTCCTTTTCAACCTCGTCTTCATATTTCACAGCATCAATTACCTTTAACTTTACAGCATCTTCAGAGCTTTGAATCTTTAATTCATCCACAATACTGCGCATAGTTACTACATCCATCTTTCTAGATTTGGCTATGTCTGCAATAAATTGTGCGTATAAACTTCCTAAGTAAGATTCAATCTGACTTCTATTTTCAGCACTCATGCTGCTCGCAATAAAAGGTTCGCCGGCAGATTTGTATTTTCCATGACGAATTAATTGAGGCTCTACGCCAATTTTATCAAACATGCCTTTTAAATAAAATACCTGCTGAGAAAAGCCATTAAGTAGAATTTCACCATTTGGATTTAAATATACTCTATCAGCTACCGAAGCAACATAATAGCTGTGTTCATCCATAATCTCAGCATAAGCAACAATAAATTTACCCGATTTCTTAAAATCGATGAGTGCATTTCTAACTTCGGTAAGCGTAGCATAACTGTTTGGAGAAACATCTGCCCCTAAATAAATGCCTTTTATTTGAGTATTATCTTTTGCCTTTTGGATGTTTTTGATGATTTCTGATAAACCCATAGGCTTCCCTTTCGACATGCCCGGTAAACTCATAAAATCTAAAGGATTGTTTAAAGTACGTTCAGGGATAATATAGTTTAGGTTCAGCCTAAGAATAGAATTCTCTTTTAAAGTTACGGTACCTCCTTCTTTATCACCGCCTGTAATGCCTGCAATAATTCCTACCAATAGAAATATTAGTACAAAACTTCCAATTAAAAAGCCAAATAAACTGGCAAATAGAAATTTAAAAAACTGTTTCATGTTTATATATGTGTTGAGCTGCAAAATAAATGTATTTTTATCCAAACTCGTTTTTTTTGTTTAAACGGCTTTTAATTGGCTGCATCGGCTAAAATCATTTGCCATATTATTTCTTTATAAGTATGTTCGTGCCATGCGCAATCCAAATTTAGATCCAGATGAAACCAACTTGTCGGCAACTGATAAGGATATAGAAAGGGTTTTACGACCTCGAAATTTTGATGATTTTACTGGTCAGGAGAAAATTATTGAGAATTTAAAAGTATTTGTGGCCGCCGCCCGCCAAAGAGGAGAAGCCTTAGACCATGTATTATTACACGGACCTCCAGGCTTAGGTAAAACCACATTAGCCAATATTATAGCCAATGAATTAAAGAGTGGGTTCAAAACCACCAGTGGTCCCGTATTAGAAAAACCTGGCGATTTAGCGGGTTTATTAACCAACCTCGATGAAGGTGATGTGCTTTTTATTGATGAGATACATCGATTAAGTCCAGTGGTAGAAGAGTTTTTATATTCTGCCATGGAAGATTATAAAATCGATATTATGATAGATAGCGGACCCAATGCGCGCAGCATACAAATAGAAGTTGCACCGTTTACCTTAATTGGTGCTACCACCCGCAGCGGTTTATTAACTGCTCCTTTGCGCGCTAGGTTTGGTATTAACGCCCGTTTACAATATTATGATAAAGCCTTAATGAAAACCATTATTGGTCGCTCGGCCGATATATTAAAGTCTATCATCGACGAAGAAGCAGCCTTTGAAATAGCCAGAAGAAGCAGGGGTACACCCAGAATTGGCAATGCTTTACTAAGAAGAACCAGAGATTTTGCCCAAATAAAAGGAGATGGCACCATTAATATGCACATTGCCCAGTTTGCTTTAGATGCCCTAAATGTAGATGAAGAAGGTTTAGACGAAATGGATACACGCATCTTAAAAACCATGATAGATAAATTTAAAGGCGGACCAGTTGGCTTAAACACCATAGCCACCGCCATAGGCGAAGATGCTGGTACCATAGAAGAAGTATACGAACCCTACTTAATTCAAGAAGGCTTCATGAGCAGAACACCACGCGGCAGAGAGGTAACAGATAAAGCATACAAGCATTTAGGGCACGGTCCTTCTTATAAAAACACCCTTTTTTAATATCGGTTTGAACCAAAACAGGAAGAAATGCTTGATTAAAATTTGATATTCCTATTTGTTTTAGGGATACCTTAATCCAATATCCTGGCTCAAGCGCACTTTAGTGCCTATGGCTTTTGATTTTAAAGCAGCAAGTCAATCTATCACCAATATCAATAAAGCCAGCATTTTTTCAACTTCTTTCGGATTCTTCTGGGTGTAAACCCAATGACGAGGATTGCTTTAAAGCGGCAAGATTTCCTATGGTTACATTTAACTCCTGTTTGCGTTAAATGAAAGATCAAATTTGACCTTTTCTTAAAGCATTGCCAAAAGTGTGAGGGAAATAAAGGCCTAGTTCTGACTTTTTATCAACCTTTGGTAAACCGAGCCCTGTTCATTTGAAAGCTTAATGAGATAGATGCCAGGTTTTACATCGATGATGGAGATGGAATCGATTTCGAAGGCTGTTTGTTTAAAGACCAATGTTCCTGTAAGGTCAAATATTTCAACAGCCTTGATTGGTCTTTCAGATTTAAGGTTTACCTTATCAAAAGCAGGATTGGGATAAAGACTAACAGCTAATTTACTGTTGGCTTGATCCGAAATTCCTGAGGATGGATTAACAACCTCAATCAGTCTTTCCAATCGGTATGACTGTGAAGAGGAACGTTTATAAATCTTTACTTGAGCTAGCTTTTGCTTGTTATCATACAA
>JAUYMZ010000301.1 GCA_030699355.1 Bacteroidota bacterium
GATAGGCATAATGGTATTAGTTTTGATAGTACTGTTAAACTAATTAGAAAAAGAATTCTCGAAGAAAAGCCTGTTGGTATTTCGCTTTATGGTGGTCCTGTCTATTCCGCCTACCAACTAGTTTATAACAACGCCGTAAAAACAATGCCAAATGACGATGGAATGATGACAGAAGATGGAGATGTTAGCGATTTAGCCTTATGGGCAAAAAATAACGCATTTGTATTCTTAATAGGTTTAGATGGAGACGGCAAATTCATGGATACCACCGAATATGCTGGTATAACAAGTTTTGCCAAACGAAACGCATTTAGAGATAGAGCTTATCACCCTTATGAATATGATGCCACCGTAAACGCCTTTCATCATTTAAAAGGAGATATGCCTGGCAAAATAAAAGATTTAAAAATTGGCAGCCGTTCCTTAATGCTTTGGCTAACTTGCTATGATCTTTTAAAAGCGGCCTACGCATTACCCGAACTGCGAGATAGCCTCAGAAACCCCTTTGGCTTTGCCGATGCAGATAGGAATGGATTAGCATTTACACCAAGAAACAAGCTACGAAAACTTACCCGAGATTTATACCAAGAAAGTCAAGGAGTAAGGGGCGTGGTAACACATCATTACGGCTGGAAAAAAAATCATGGTAATGCAGCTTCTGCCGCTATATTACCATTTGCCCAATCTGAACACATAAAACTTTATTTTCTAACTTCTTGATTTCTTGTGTAAAATTTTTCAAATCCCTTGCCATCGAAAAACAACTTTCCTAAATTCGTTTTACAATTCTGATTTACAATATTTAAATAAATTCAAACTATGAAACAAAAATTACTGCTACTTTACATTGCATGTTACTTCTTCGCCTGCAAGCCAGAACCAGAGCGCATCCCAAACCAACACAACTACATTTACCTTACAGCCGAACAACTAGCCAAAACACCTTATTTTACCAACCCAGCTTTTGATACCCTAACTTTTGTTAGCAACCAAAACGATACGGTGGTATTTGCTAAAACTAGGGTGGATAGTGGTTGGTTTAGAGAAATAGATTTTAACCCAGGTGTTGAGTTTACAAGTTATCGTTACTATCAACAAATTAGCGCAAACTACCAAACCATCAAAGGGGAAGGGAGTTTTGGAGTTAAAATTGTTAAAAAAAGGCAGGGAGGTGGTTTCGAGGTTTTTGAATATTTATTTAATGATTTCAAATTTTACGATGGTTTAAATACATTAAATGATAAATCCTACTCTAGATATTTAGGCGAAATAAATCTAAGAAATAAAAAATTCACGAATACAATGTATTCATTACATAACTACGAAGACAGTACAGCGTTTTGTTACATAAATTTAGAAAAGGGGGTTTTCTATTTTAACGATAGAAATAAAAATAATACATTATTACTTATTAATGAATAACATGAAACAATTACTATTTTTCTTTATGCTAATATCTATCAGCATAAATTCACTATCACAACCATGCACTAATGGCACTAACGTTCAAGAATTCAACAGAAAACGCCACTGGGTCGGTGGAACATGGGGACATCCATATACCATGTTTGATAGGCATAATGGTATTAGTTTTGATAGTACTGTTAAACTAATTAGAAAAAGAATTCTCGAAGAAAAGCCTGTTGGTATTTCGCTTTATGGTGGTCCTGTCTATTCCGCCTACCAACTTGTTTACGACAGTGCCAGTTTACCCATGCCCACAGACAACGGAATGAATAATGAAGCGGTTAGTAGGCTTGCCCTGTGGGCTAAAAACAATGCATTTGTATTCTTAATTGGCTTAGATAGGGATGGCAAATACATGGATACCACCGCGTATGTAGGTATAACAAGTTTTGCCAAAAGAAATGCATTTAGAGATAGAGCTTATCACCCTTATGAACATGATGCCACCGTAAATGCTTTCCATCATTTAAAAGGAGATATGCCTGGCAAAATAAAAGATTTA
>JAUYMZ010000313.1 GCA_030699355.1 Bacteroidota bacterium
CGGCTGAACCAACCGCTGCAAATAAGGCTCCGTAGAATAAATAACCCCCCATGAAGTAGAAAATAAATAGACCTAAAATAAGAGGAATATTTAATTGTGAAAAGCCAGATAAAATTCCCATGCTGGCGCTAGAATTGCTTATTTCTTTTCCCCCTTTGGCAATGGCACTTGGGTCTATATTTGCCATTTCCATTACTAAGCTAGATACGGGTGCACTAAGCAAAGTAACTAACAAAACCCAAATAAAAAATTGAGTAAAGCCAACCATTGCAATGCCTGTAATTTTACCCAACATTAATTGAAAAGGTTTAACTGAAGAAATAATAACCTCTACAATTCTATTTGTTTTTTCTTCAATAACTCCTTTCATTACTTGCACACCATATAAGAAAATGAAAAAATAAATGAGAAAAGCGCCAATAAAACCAATGATGGTAGTGGCACCAGAATCGCCTTTTTCTATACCCGTTTGCGTATTTTTTTGCGTAGCAATGCGCACAGATATGGCATTGAGTTCTTTTAAAATTCCGGCATCTATTCCTTTGTGTTGCAGGTGTTGGTCTTTGAGTACTTTTTCTAATTTATTTTCTATGGCAGAAAGAGTGCTTAGGCTCGGTTGTTCGTTGCTTAGAAGCTGGTACTGTATGGCAGAATCTTGCTTTGAAATAGATAGCACTGCGTAGTAACTTTTTGCATCTAGTTCGGCTTTGGCTGAACCGATATCGAGTTGTTGGTATTTAAATTCTATGTTTTTGCTTGGCTCAAGTTTCTCTTCAAATAAGCCAGAGGCATCGTTTACCAGTACAATTTTCAGTTCCTCAGCTATGTCCTTATTAAAAGAAAAGTAAAAGATAAAACCGTAAAAAATAACGATTAATAAGGGCGAAAGGAGGGTCATGAGTAAAAAAGATTTTTTCATAACCCGCGATAAATATTCGCGTTTGCAGATGAGCCAAATTTTGTTCATAGCTTAAATAATTGTATTTTTTTGTTGTACTGCACCAATAAAAATATCCTCCATACTTGGAAGTTTTTCTTGAAATGATACGATTTCAATATTTTCTTCAAGTAGATTTTTTAATAACTGGTTCGGATTTAAACCATTGCCAATATTTAATAATTGAGTGGTTAATCCATCTTGATTTTTAGTTTCTATAACGGTCATCCAATCTTTATTGCCAAGTGTATCTCCGTTATATTTAACTTCAAATTGATTCTTTTTAAAGGTTTGTTTGAGTTCTTTTACATTCCCATCTAGCACTTTTTCTGAATGGTTAATTAAGGCTATATGATCACACAAGAGTTCTACCGAATCCATTCTATGGGTTGAGAAAATAATACTGGCACCATTTTCCTTTAATAATAAAATTTCATCAACCAACAATTGCGCATTAATAGGGTCGAAACCCGAGAAAGGTTCATCCAATATAATTAGTTTTGGCTCATGAACAACGGTGGCAATAAACTGAATCTTTTGTTGCATTCCCTTCGAAAGCTCCTCTACTTTTTTGTTGAGCCAAGTTTTTATGTCAAATTTATCAACCCAATACTTCAGTTTTTCTTTGGCTACTTTGTTTGATAAACCTTTTAATTCTGCGAAATATAAAAGCTGATCTTTTACGGTCATTTTTTTATACAAGCCTCGTTCCTCTGGCAA
>JAUYMZ010000282.1 GCA_030699355.1 Bacteroidota bacterium
CTTTTCTTTCTTAAATTCTGTGCTAAATGTTCGCCTCACTTTTTTAAATTTTCTCATAAATCTACTTGTTTTTTAAAAGTTTTCAACAAACTTTATGTAAACTTATTTCATGAGACCACAGTGTTAAGCTTTAAGTGTTAAGCTTTAAGGGATAAATGAAGCGAAATGAAAAAAAAAGCAGATTTGAGTGCAACTCAAATCTGCTTTCTTATCTCGCCTCTATAAATCTGGATTCTGGATTCTGGATTCTACAATCTATAACTCAAACTCATACTAAATATGCGAGGCATTTGGTGTTGAAACACCACAAAATCTGTATCTTCTGTATACTTACTTTTCTTTGCAAAATCCATAAAGAAGATTAAATCTCTAGCTAAAATATCTGTTACACTAAACTTGGCCATCATGCGCTTGTCTAGGAAAGATTTTGATACTTGGAAATCCAATAATGGACGAGCAGCTTCGTAAATATCTGGAAAAGAAGTGTTACCTACATTGTAAATTCTATCACCATACATATTAAATAAACCACTAAATGTTAAATCAATTCTTTCTACTTTGTACAACATCCCAACATTGATAATATAAGGAGATTGTCCTTGCATAGGCCTGTTTTCGTTCCAACGATTTGGATTATCACCAGCATTAATGGTTGAAGAAATATAAGAGAAATTACCATAACCAATTAACCACTTGGTAAAATTGTAATAATAATCGAACTCAATTCCTAAACTTTTAGCTTGTGGAAGATTTACAAACACACGTCTGATTACCCCCAAAGAAATATCATTGGCTAAAACCTGCTCTATTGGATTTTCAAAGTTTTTATAGAATAAACTTACAGAGAAAACCTGACCTAAACCTGGGTAAATTTCGTATCTTAAATCGTAGTTCTGAATTACCGCACGCTGCAAATTAGGATTTCCCTCTAAAGAACTTGCGGTACTAAAATCATAGAAAGAGAAAGGGGCTAACTCCCTTAACTCTGGACGAGAAACTGTTTTAGATGCACTAAATCTTAAATTGCTAGTTGAATTTAAAGCATATACCAAATTTAACGAAGGCAAGAAATCGTTGAAGGTTGTATTAACATCAACTGCTTCGTTGTTTCTGGTGGCAGAAACCATGGTTTGGTTATACGATTCGTAACGCACACCGTAAATAGCTTTTAACCTTGCACCTATTTTATTTTCCATCATAAAATATCCAGCTTTTACATTAGAAGTAGCTTGGTATTTATGGTACGGGCTAGTAATATCATTTAACTTAAAGCCTGTTAAACTCATGTTTTCGTAGCTAAATACCTTATCTATTGAAAGGCTACGCAATGATTCGTCAAATCCAGAAGTTCTAGCTTTAGCAAAACCTAACATTCTGCCATCAAAATCGCGCTCTTTGTATTGGTAAAAAACACCCATTTTTAAGTTATGTTTAGAATGTTTATCTACCGGCAAACTAATAGAGGTTGCAGCACTGTATAATCTTTCATCTAAATTGGTAAACAAACGGGCAGCATTCTCATTGGCAAGAAAACCAACAGCTAAGGCCACATTCTCTGGGTTATCTCCCCTGTATTCTACGTTTTTGTAATCGGGCATATTTCTATTAATGCCTGCACGCGATAATTCCCAATTCAACTTAAATTTGTTTTTATTAAGAGAATGTTCGCCATTTAATTGGTTCAACAACATTCTGTTTTGGGTAAAGACATACGAATAAGCCTGTTTGTAGATTCCCTCCGCCTGACTTGGTCCAACACGCAGGGTAGTTTGGTCTTCACTATTTACGTTAACGGTATTCTTAAAAGAGATTCGGTTCGAACCAAATTTATAAGAAACATTTAACAAACCACCAATTCTGGCCGATTCTTCATATAAACTATCTACGTAATTAAACTGGGTATTTTTGGCAAAATCGGCCCAACTTCTTTGTACTTCTTGGAAGCTTCTCGATTGGCTGTAACTGGTTGAGAAAACAACTCCTAACTCAGAGTTTTTTGACACTTTATAGTTCTTTCCGCCCGAGATTTGCAATCCAAAATTAGGCATGGCGGTTTGGTTAAGAATGGCATAATTGTTATTGAGCAACTTACCGGCTTCAATTTCTTTATTAGTACGCTCAAGATTTGAACCCGTACGCAACGTTTCTGTAGTTGGAAAAGCATCTGGTAAACGACGAACACCATTATCAAAACCAAATTTATCGGTAGGACTTCCTTGATTTTGTCTGAAATCGCGACCTGTTGTGATGCTGTTTACTTCAGAGCTAACTTGCACGTTAAAAAATGGTTTAATGGGAGCTTCTTTGGTTGTAATGCGAATAACACCTCCCGCAAAGTCTCCAGGTAAATCTGGCGTAGCTGTTTTTACCACTACAATTTGATCTAACATATTGGAAGGAATTAAATCAAAAGAAAATGCACGTCTTTCTGGCTCAGTGCTTGGTAAAGGCGAACCATTAATCATGGCAGCATTATATCTATCATTTAATCCACGGATAATGGCAAATTTACCCTGTTGAATAGTGGTACCGCTGATGCGTTTCATTGCTTCACCTGTATTTTTATCGGGCGTTTGCTTAATCATATCTGCCGAAACACCATTACCTATGGCCGTAGCATTTCTTTGCTGAATTAATAAGGCATTGTGGGTTTCTTTACGTAACTCCCCTGTAATAACAACCTCTCCCAAGTCTTGGGTAGATTCTTCCAAAGAAATCTGTACAGTGGTAATGTCACCAGTCTTTACCTTTATATTGGTAACTTTCTTTTTTTGGTAAGATACATAAGAAAAAACTAAGGTATGCGTGCCTTCTTGTACTTGGTTAATTAAAAATTTACCTTCAAAATCTGTGGCAGCTCCAAGACTTGTTCCTTCTATTTGAACTGTTACACCTAGTAATTCTTCACCTGATTTAGCATCTACAACTTTACCTGCAATTTTACCCGTTGTGGCGGCAAACAATTGTAGTTGAATTAAACACAAACCCAAAATCAATCCAATTCTTACTTTCATACTCATTATTAATGCGACAAAAGTATTCGCCCTAAGTTAGCCCAAAGTTAACCTCACGTTAGTATTGTGTTATGACAATGTTAACTTAATGTAAAGCAAATCAAGAAAATTCTGATTTTGAATTGTTTATTCAAACCTGTGATGAATAAGTTAGGTTAAGCCAATATTAACAAATACACCAATCACTCATAGGTTCAGCCAGAAAATGGGTTCAGCCAAACTAAATTACACCCAGCTCTTTTCCAATTTTCTTAAAAGCAGCTATGGCATGATCCAAATGATGTTGCTCGTGACCAGCACTAATTTGAACACGTATTCTGGCTTGCCCTTTGGGAACAACTGGATAATAAAAGCCTACCACATACACACCTTCTTCTAATAATTTAGCGGCAAAATCTTGCGATAACTTGGCATCGTATAGCATTACAGGCACAATAGGATGCTCGCCTGGCTTAATATCAAAACCTGCATCCGACATTTCTTTTCTAAAATACTGGGTACTTTCCCACAATTTATCGCGCAATGAGGTGGTTTCTGTAAGCATGTTTAATACTTCTATGCTCGCACCCACAATAGATGGCGCTAAAGTATTAGAGAATAAATAAGGCCTGCTACGTTGACGTAAAATATCGATGATTTCTTTCTTACCTGAAGTAAAACCTCCCATGGCACCACCTAAAGCTTTACCCAAGGTACCTGTAATAATATCAATCTTACCTAAAACATTTCTGTATTCGTGCGTTCCTCTTCCGTTGGCACCCATAAAACCACTGGCATGACATTCATCTACCATTATAAGGGAGTTATATTTTTCGGCTAAGGCAACTATATGGTCTAGTTGTGCGATGGTTCCATCCATGCTAAAAACACCATCTGTAACAATAATTCTATTCCTACAATGTTGGGTTGCTTTGAGCTTCTCCTCTAAATCGGCCATGTTATTGTGCTCGTAGCGGTGACGTTCAGCTTTGCATAAACGTACGCCATCAATAATAGAAGCGTGGTTTAAGGCATCACTAATAATGGCATCTTCTTCATTAAACAAAGGTTCAAAAACACCTCCGTTGGCATCAAAAGCTGCGGCATACAAAATGGTATCTTCGGTTCCTAAAAACTCAGCTAATTTGGCTTCTAATTGCTTGTGAATATCTTGAGTACCGCATATAAAACGTACCGAACTCATTCCAAAACCATGGGTATCTAAGCTGCGTTTAGCTGC
>JAUYMZ010000322.1 GCA_030699355.1 Bacteroidota bacterium
GTGGGGGAGGCAAAAAAGAAACAGGTTGTTGTAGCCTAGATTCTATTAATGATGCCAGAACCATTGCCGTGCAAAACGGGATTCACCATTTAATTCTGGATATCCGAGATGAATTTGGCGATTTTGTAATCGATAATTTTGTGGAAGAATACCTTGCCGGAAGAACCCCAAACCCTTGTGTATTATGTAATACCCATATTAAATGGGAAGCATTACTTAAACGTGCCAATCAATTAGATTGCGAGTTTATTGCTACAGGGCATTACGCACAACTTAGAACCGAAAATGGGCGACATGTAATTAGTCGTGGATTAGACCACCACAAAGACCAAAGCTATGTATTGTGGGGATTAAGTCAGGAAAGTTTAAGCAGAACCCGTTTTCCTCTCGGTGGATTCCATAAAACAGATATCAAACAAATGGCCATTGATAGAGGATATTTAGAATTAGCTAAAAAAAGCGAGAGCTACGAAATTTGCTTTGTGCCCGATAACGATTATCGTGGTTTTTTAAAACGTAAAGTAAACGGATTAGAGGAGCGTTTAGACGGAGGTTTGTTTGTAAATCAAGAGGGTAAAATTTTAGGCAAACATCGTGGTTATCCATTTTATACTGTTGGACAAAGAAAAGGCCTAGAAATTGCCCTGGGCGAACCTATGTTTGTTTTAGAAATTAAACCCGAAACCAATACCGTTGTGCTTGGAAAAGAAAATGAATTGCAACGCAATGGAATGTGGGTTAGAAACGTTAACATGCAAAAATACCAATCAATCCTAGACCCCATGGAATCTTTAACCAAAGTTCGATACAAAGACGCTGGAACTTTAGCTACAATAGCTCAAGAAGGCAATCGAATGAAAGTTGATTTTCACACTAAGGTAAAAGGAATTGCCCCCGGACAAAGTGCTGTATTTTATGAAGGCGACGATGTGATAGGAGGAGGTTGGATTCAATCAAGTTTTGATATATAACATGAGAATTACTTACCTATTTGTATCTGTTATTGTTGTGGCTTTGGCTATGACTAGTTTTTTAAGCTCGTGCCAAAAAACTGAAATAGCCGAAGAAACAATCGACTTAGGATATGATTATTTTCCAACTGATTCTGCTTGGGAAAAAATATACTTGGTAGATTCTATCTACTTTAATGATAACAACCAAAGTTCGGATACATTTCAGTTTTTATTAAAAGAAGAATTTGCCGGATTAGCAAACGGAGCAGGGTTAGAAAGTCATAGAATTGTGAAACAACAAGTTCAGTTCCCAAACCAGCAAAACTGGGAAGCTAGAGGCAGTTATTTTGTTTTGAAAACGAATCAAAATTTGCAACAGGTTGTAGATAATCAGCGAATTATTAAACTGGTTTTCCCCATTGGAAACGTTCAATCTTGGAACGGAAATGCCTACAATGCCCAAGGAAGAAGGAATTTTATTTGGCAAAATATGAAGGTAAATCATCCTATTTTTGATACCAGTTATGCGAATAGCATTACTGTCTTAGAAGCACAAATAAACAACCTCATCGAAGAAATTTTGATACGAAGCACCTATGTTAAACACCTTGGATTGGTAGAGTTTACCAACAACAATTTAAACATCCAAACCACAGGTGTGAGCGGTTATAAAATTCGTCAGCGACTCATTTCTTATACCAAACCATGAGAGTTATTTTTTGTATCGTTTTACTGTTTAGTTTTGGTTCGAACCTAAGTGCACAGCAGTATTTTTATTTTGTTAATTTTAAGGACAAACCCAACTATACAGAGAAATTATATCAACCTGCAAGCTATATTTCTGAGCGCGCTATTAACCGAAGAACCCGCAATAGGGTACCTTTAAACATCAACGATATTCCGCCCGATAGCGCTTATTTGGCTCAGCTAGCCACCTTGCCATTAATTATTTATGGGAAAAGTCGTTGGTTAAATGGAGCCCTGGTTTTGGTAAATTCAAAAGCAGAATCTGAAAAAATTGAGGCCCTTCCATTTGTGTCTAAAGTAACTTATACCGGCTTGGCCAATTTATTTGATGACAATGGATTGGTAAGCGAGCGTTCTTTGCAAAATCAAATCAACCAATTGGCTCAAGTCTTCGAAAAAAGAGATTCTATTTTAGATACATTGGCTTTGGGTAGGAGTTATGAGCAATTGCATCAAATACATTCGGAAGCCTTATTGGGACGAGGATTAGACGGTAAAGGCGTATTGATTGCCGTTTTAGATGCAGGTTTTAGAAATATGGATGAGCTAGAACCTTTTAAACATTTATTCAATGAAAAAAGAATTTTAGCCACCTGGGATTTTGTAGACGCAGAAGAAGAAGTTTTTGAAGACGACGAACATGGGTTGGCTGTAATGAGTTGTTTAGCCGCTAATGAACCCGGATTAATTGTTGGTTCAGCCCCAAAAAGCCAATACATATTGCTTAGAACAGAAAATCCTTCTTCAGAATATTTGGTGGAAGAATATTTCTGGCTTTTTGCCGCAGAATACGCAGATAGTGTTGGGGTTGATATTATCAATTCGTCTTTGGGATATTCTAAACACGATGAAAAATCGATGGGACACAAGTATGCCGAATTAGATGGCAAAACAACCATTGTAACCCAAGCCGCCGAGATTGCCGCATCTAAAGGTATATTAGTAGTGGCAAGTGCTGGCAATGAAGGCAACGACCCTTGGAGAAGAATAACCGCGCCATCTGATGGAGAACATGTGTTAAGTGTGGGTGCTGTAGATAAAAAAGGCAATTCGGTAAGCTTTAGTTCTATT
>JAUYMZ010000339.1 GCA_030699355.1 Bacteroidota bacterium
CTCAAACTCTCTTTTCATCGCATCAGATCTTGTTTCAAAAGATTCATAATACTTCAATTCCCAATCAGAAGCGCCCAAATTCTTCCTCAAATTATGCTCCACCAAACGCCTCTCCAAATCCTCCGTTTGGCCAACATAATAATTATCCTTTTTAGCTGAATATAAAATGTAAACTTTAAACATAAAAAAAGTCGTAGAATTTTGTTCTACGACTTGGTGGAGGATAATCCCGCACGTGCGGGAAACCGATGACCATTTCAGTGGAGGATAATCCCGCACATGCGGGAAACCGATGACCATTAGATGTGGAGGATAACGGAGTCGAACCGATGACCTCTTGCATGCCATGCAAGCGCTCTAGCCAGCTGAGCTAATCCCCCGTTTTTTTGTGAATTATTTTCACAAAAAATTATATTTTTCAACCGACTGACCTTCCCGCACTCGCTGTGCGGGACGCTCTAGCCAGCTGAGCTAATCCCCCAAATAAACCAGCTAACTGGTTTATGAATATTAGGCTTGTGCCATTGGTTCAATAGAAACAAATGAACGATCATTTGCTTTTTTCTTGAACACAACCTTGCCGTCTATTAAAGCAAACAAGGTATGGTCTTTACCAATACCAACATTATCACCAGGATGATGTTTTGTTCCTCTTTGACGAACGATAATATTTCCTGCGATGGCTGATTGACCACCGAAAATTTTCACGCCTAAACGCTTGCTATGGGATTCACGACCGTTTTTTGAACTACCTACCCCTTTTTTGTGTGCCATTTTTTATATTCCTCCAGACAATTATGCGTTGATAGAATTAATTTTAATTTTTGTTAAAGCTTGGCGGTGACCGTTTAACTTTCTGTATCCTTTTCTACGTTTCTTTTTGAAAACGATTACTTTATCCCCTTTTAAGTGGTTCAAAACTGTAGCGCCAATTTTAGCGCCAGATACGGTTGGTAAACCAACTTTTACATTTCCGTTATTGTTAACTAACAATACGTTCTCGAGCTCAATGCTGGCGCCTTCGGCTTGTGGCAATCTATGCACATATACCGTTTGGTCTTTTTCAACTTTAAATTGTTGGCCAGCAATTTCAACTATTGCAAACATTATTTATGATTTTTTAAGGATGGCAAAGATAGGAATCTTAATTAAATAAGCAATGCCTTTCCAAAAATTTAATCAAAATTACCTTCCTTTACCTTGTAAAACAGTTAAAACGGTATAAATCAAAATTCTAAAGTCTATCGCAATCGACCTATTTTCAATATATAAAATATCAAATTTTAGTCGCTCTACCATTTGTTCTACATTTTCTGCGTACCCATATTTTACCTGACCCCAACTTGTAATACCAGGCTTTACCCTATGAAGGTGCTTGTAATGAGGCGCAATCTGAACAATTTGATCAATAAAAAATTTGCGCTCAGGCCTTGGTCCTACCAAACTCATTTCGCCTATTAACACATTAATAAACTGTGGAATCTCATCTAATCTATACTTCCTTAACCATTTTCCAACCGGCGTAATGCGCGAATCATTTGCACTGGATAACATCGGACCAGATACTTCAGAGTTCTGAATCATGGTTCGAAATTTAAGAATATGAAAAGGCTTTCCTTTATAACCTATTCTAATTTGTTTGTAAAAAACGGGGCCATCAGAACCCAATTTTACAGCAAAGGCTATTAATAAGAATACTGGAAGCGCAATAATGAGAACCAAAACGGAAACCAAAACATCCAATAATCTTTTTAGCAACTTTTGCCATTGAGGCATACTATCATGGTTTATTTCAATAAGTGCAGTACCAATTACATTATTCATCCGAACCTGCCCACTCATCAAATCAAATACATCAGGAATAATTTTTAATACTACCTGTTGGTCTTCTAATACATTGGTTACCTTATTTATATCTGCATGCTGCGAACTTTCAATCCCAATTATTACCTCTTCAATTTCGTGTATTTCTAATAATTCGGGTAATTGTTTGTAATTACCAAGATTGGGTAAAATACCCTTTAAAATATGGTCTTGCGCGTCGCCGTTAATGCTAACAAATCCTTTAAAAATATTTCCTTGGGTAACTTTCTCGGCCATTAATTCATGCACCAATTGATAGGATTTCTGATTATTACCAACCACAATGGTATTGAATCCAATTTGCTTTTTACGCAATTTATATTTCACCCAAGAAGCGATAATGAGTCGGATAAAAAGTGTAAAACCAAAGTGTAATCCAAATAAAATTAAAATACTCTTGTAATAAGATTGGTATG
>JAUYMZ010000287.1 GCA_030699355.1 Bacteroidota bacterium
TTTTTCTTCAACTCAAAAGTTTGTGTTTGCACAATTATGCCATTCGAAACTTTTAAATAATTGCTAAAGGCAAAACGCTCATCGCTCACAATGCTAAACACATCTACATCGTGTTTAATATCGTTTACAATGGTAGATTTACTCTGGTAATTCTCTAGTAGAGCCAATTTCTGTTTGATCCTATCTGCTTTTTCAAATGCCAAATTCTCAGCTTCGGATAACATTTGGGTGCGCAGTTCTGCCTTTAATTCGCTTAAGTTGCCCTTTAATATTTTTTTTACAGCCAATATGGTTTCGTGGTATTCTTCTTCTGTTTGCTTGCCTACACAAGGTGCCATGCAATTGCCTATATCATATTCTAAACAGGCTTTAAATTTTCCAGATGCGATGTTTTCTTTGCTAAGGTTATAATTGCAATTTCTTAGCGGAAATCCTGCTCTAATAAGCTCTAACAAAGTATATTTTAAATAGCTGTTGGCGTACGGACCATAATATTCACTGCCATCGCGTTCTAAGGTTCTGGTAGAAAGCACACGCGGAAAACGTTCGTTTTTTATACAAATAGAAGCATAGGTTTTATCGTCTTTTAATAAAATATTGAACCTAGGCTTGTACTGTTTTATCAGCACGTTTTCTAGCAATAAGGCATCCATTTCGGTTTCCACCAAAGTGTATTCAATAGAGGCAATTCTGCTTACTAATATAGCTGTTTTCTTATTGTCGAAATGCTTGTTTACAAAATAACTGCTAACTCGTTTTTTAAGACTTTTGGCTTTGCCAATGTAAATAATAATTTTTTGCTCGTCGAAGTATTTATAAACGCCCGGCGAGTCTGGTAAGGATTGAATGGTTTCTTTTAAATGCAAAAAAGACATGCACAAACATAGTAGAATAGAACTTAACTTTTAAATAGGGCTTTTAATCCCTAATTCTTTTTTAACAATGATTGTGTTGAAAAATCATTTATAATTTTAATGTATTGATTAATTATTACTTATGTTACATTTTGCATTTTTCGCAAAAAAAACATTGTAGAATATTTGCTACATTTGAAAATTATATATAGAAAAATATATACATTAGCCGCTCCAAATAATTAATAAATTATTAAAACTTTAAATAACCAATATATATATTATGAATAAACACCTACAAAAAGTCAGAATGATGACGATGCTATTAATTATGGCATTGTTTTCTAGCTGGGCTGTGGCGCAAACAAACCTTGCACCATCTGCCGTGGCTACTGGGGGGCCCGCGTGTAATACCGGCGCCTGCTCAACTCTAAACGACCTTAATTTTGGTACTTGTGGTACGCAACAAACGTGGCTTACCAGTGCAGCTACCAATCCAGGGTCTACCGTTCACATTACCTTTACCTGGACATCTATGAAAATTATCGAAAAGATAACTATTCATGCGGGTGCAGCAGGTACGCGTTATTTAACTGGTGGTACCGTTCAAATTTTTAACGGTACAACTTGGGTAAATCACCAACCTTTTACACAACCGAACACTTCATTGTGTTCTTACGACATCAATTTCCCTACGGTTGCTTGTACAGCAGTTCGTATTATTGACATGACAGTTGGTGGTTCACAAACTTCAAATGTGAATTTCCGTGAGGTTGAAATTTGGCAAGGTTCATTATCAAATGATGATATTGGAGTTGCAGCCATTGACACTCCTGGCTTATTTTGTGGTGGTCCACAAAATATAGTAGCTAGAGTACAAAACTTCGGTGTTAATCAGGTTACTGGTTTTAATGTACATTGGGAGTTAGGTGGTGTAGCTCAAACTACCATTCCTTCAACTGCTTTCTTAGATACCATTGGTGGTGCTAGTCCAAACTTTACCCGTATTACCCTTGCAACAGGCGTAACTTTTCCAAGTGGTGTGTTAACTTCTATCAAGGCATGGACATCTGCTCCAAATGCTAATACAGATACTATTGGTGCAAATGATACAATTTTCGTGCTTAAAACACCTTCTATTTCTGGAACCTATACCATTAATCCTGCTGGAACTGGTACTTCAAACTTTACCTCTTTCAACGCGGCTATCAATGCAATGTTGGCGGGTGGTATTTGCGGACCAATGCATTTTACAGTAGCAGCTGGTTCTTACAACAATCAAGTTATTATTCCAAACATACCGGGTGCCTCTCACATAAACACCATTACTTTTGATGGGGTTAATTCTGATTCATGTATTATTACTGGTTCTTATTCAAATCAAGGTACAGTTATCATGAATGCCGCTAGGTATGTAACTTTTAAGAACTTTAGGGTTAATAATAATGCTGCCGGAGTTTGCGCTGGTATTGCATTAACTGGTGCTTACAACAAAATAACGTTGTATAATAACAAAGTATCTTTACCGCCTCAGATAGGTACATCGTCTTCTGGATATTGTATAATTGCTACAGGTACCGCCAATGGTGGTGGTGTTTCTGCTCATCCTGGAGATTCACTTGTTGTGGATAGTAATTTGCTTACAGGTGGTGCTTACGGTATTACCATTTATGGTGCAACCAATGCCGCCTCTAATAGAGGTATCCGTGTAGTTAACAATAAATTGGAAAATATCAATTACATGGGTATGTATATTTTATATAACTACAACCCAATTGATTTAATTAATAACGATGTTACTATTAACGGACAGAATTATGGTTATTACGGAATTTACTTTTTGAGTAATTCACATTCTAATCCAACTATTGGACATAGAATTATTGGAAATAATGTTAAAAACTGGAGTTACTGTGGATTTTATATCACAACACATGTATTAAGTTCAACAGCCGCCGTTACCAAAATGTATAATAACGTTGCTCAAGGTCTTGTTTCTGGATATACATTAAGTCAGTACGGTGTTTATTATACTTCACCTGCTAATGCTATTTCAGAGATTTATCACAATACAATCGTAATGAATAGTTCTTCAACTAGCACAATTGCAAGTTGTTTTTACAATACGGGTTCAGTTAATGTATTTATAAAGAATAATATTTTCTACTACGCAGGTGGTCCAGGTGCTCCGGTATATTCAGCAACTGCTGTTACTGGTAATAAGATTAATTATAATATTTATTACAATGGTGCCAACCCAACTACAGGAAATGCTATTTATAACAGTGGCGCATATTGGAACAGAACCAACTTTAATACCAATGCCCGTGGTGGAGATTCTTCTTTCTTTACCAATCCTTCTTTCTTAAACAGATTACCTGTACCAGGTAACCTTGCTTTGGCAGATGGTTGCGATGGCTATGGTGTTAACTTATCTGCTGATGTACCTACAGATATTAATGGTTCTCCACGTGCAATTTTACCAAATATTGGTGCTTATGAGTTTGCAGGTGGTGTAGCGAATAACTTACGTATTACACAATTATTAACTCCAGCTATTCCTGTAACTGCTGGTACTCAAGATTTACGTTTCTTGGTTAAAAATATTGGTAACAACAGTGTAACTAGCTATAATGCTGCCTACCGCCATGGTACCAGCACGCCTGTTTCTATGCCAGTTACAACAAGTATGGGTGTTTGTGATACAGATACTGCCACTTTTACTGGTTTAGACCAAGTAACAATTGGTCCGGTTAATCATTTAACCATGTATACCTCAGCTCCTAATGCAGCACCAGATGCAGATCCATCAAACGATACGTTAAGAGTTTCGTTGTTTACTCCGTTAAATGGTACTTATACCGTTGGAGGTACTACACCTGATTTCCCAACAGTAATTGCTGCCGCTCAAGGTTTGCAATTTGGTGTGTCGGGTCCAGTTACTTTTGATATCCGTCCAGGTACTTACACCGGTCAAGTTGTAGTAAATGGCCCAATCTTAGGTGCCAGCGATTCTTCACGTGTTACTTTTGAAGGTAATAGCAGTTTAAACCGCATTATAACCAACGGTTCTGTTGGACCAACTTTCTTAATTAACCAAGCTAGTTTTGTTACTGTTCAAAACTTAAAGGTTATTAATACAGCTCCTTCTGGTCAATTCTCAGGTATAGGTGTAGTAGGTTCAAATGCCAACTCAAATGCAAGTAATGTTTGGATTAGAAAAAATGTGGTAGAAGTACCCATCTTATCTGGTACAGCCTCTAATGGATATGGAATTATATTCACTGGAACTGTAGGTGCTACTGGTGTTGCAGCTATGCGTGCAGATTCATGTATTATTGATAGCAATAGCATTACAGGTGGTGGTTACGGATTAGTATTTTATGGCGCTACCAATGCACTATACAACAGAGGTTTAATGTTTAGAGGAAATCAAGTAATTAAAGCTAATTACATGGGTGGATACATTTTATATAATAGCAATCCTATCGACTTTATTGGTAATGAAATCAATGTTCAAGGTCAGAATTATGGATATTATGGGTTGTATTACTTAAACAATAGCTCAACACACCCAACTATTCAAACTAGATTCAACAATAATAAAGTTACCGGCTTCTCTTATTATGGTGCTTATATTACCCTTCCAGTTTCTGTATCAACAGCTGCACCTATGGAGTTTTATAACAACATGTTTAATAGCCAACCTGATGGGTATACACTAACGCAACAATCTGTTTATTTAACTTTAGGTGCTAGCACCAATGCTAAGATTTACCATAATACTTCAGTGGTTAATACAGGCAATACTAGCACTACATCAAGTGCATTTTGGATGTCTGGTTCAGCAAATCCTGAGGTAAAAAACAATATCTTTGCCTACTATGGTGGTGCAGGTGTTCCTTTCTATACAGCTACTGCCATTACAGGTAATAAAGTTAATTACAACAATTACTTTAATAGTAATACAAGTGGTAATTTAGTTTACAACAGTGGTGCAAATTGGAATGCTTCTAACTATTTAACCAATGCTAGGGGTGGAGATACTTCGTATAACTATGCTCCTATATTTGTAGGTAGATTGCCAATGCCGGGTAACTTACGTTTAACCAGTGCTTGTGCACAAAGAGGTTTTGATTTAACTGCTGATGTTCCAACAGACGTTGATAACCAAATCCGTAACGTACCACCTCAATTGGGTGCTGATGAAAATGCTTCTGGTGCCATTGATATGGCCATGGATTTCATTCATTCACCTTCTTTCCCTATAGATTCTGGTTGGCAAGATGTAGTAGTGCGTGTTAGAAACAATGGTTCTACAAGCATTACTTCTATGGATGTAAGCTACAGAATGAACAATGGCACGCCAGTTACTCAAGGTTGGACAGGCTCTTTAGCACCATGTGATACTGCATTAGTTGTATTCTCTGGTATTCAACAATTATATGTTCCATTTAATGTTGGTAACACTTTAAAAGTTTATACTAGCAATCCTAATGCAGGTGTAGATGGTAACAACTTAAACGATACCATGATTGTAGATGTAGCTACTCCGTTAAATGGTAACTATACCATTGGAAACGTAGCAGGTGATTATCCTTCATTTAATGCAGCTGTTAATGCCTTAACTATTCGTGGTGTTGGTGGTCCAGTTACTTTTAATGTAAGAACAGGTACTTATAATGAGTCAATATTATTAAATGGTATAACCGGTGCAAGTGCAAGCAGCAGCATTACTTTCAAATCAATGGCTAATAACCGCGATTCAGTAACCTTAGCCCATAACTCGGTAGCAGGTAACCAATTCGTAGTAGGTTTCGGTCCAAATGCTAGTTACATAAGCTTTAAAGATATGACTATCCGTCAGTTGTATAACAATGGTACGGCAACAACTTACATCGTTCGCTATAATGGTAATGCAAGCTACGATTCATTAATCAATTGTAATGTTTTACATCCTTATATCAATTTCTCAACCACAGGTTACGGGTATACTGTTTATGGTACTGGTTTAACTGGTATTGGCAATGGATTTAAAAATAGCTTGTTTAGGGGAACATATTATGGTTTCTACTTTATGGGGCCAAGTACAACTGTAAAGGTTCGTAATACTTATTTTGAAGGTAATACTTTTGATTCTGCTTATTACTCATCATTATATTATATCTACTACCACGATTTCTTAACCTTTAAGAATAACAATGTAAATATGGTGAACTTAGGAAATGGTACAAGTTATTCATACTTATATTACCTAGATTCTACTACCATTTTTACTGGAAATAAATTTAACTATACCATTCCTTGTTATGTTTATCAATATTATTTCCGTCACAACGGTGTGAGTCCACGTTCGTTAATTGCAAATAATACTTTTGTTGGACCTGCATTTTACCATGGATTTGGTAACACTATTCAGAACTTAGATTTCTTTAATAACAGTTACTCTACAGGAAGTCAATATTTCTATATAGCTAACTCAGGTTTTACTGGTGTTAAGTTCAGAAATAACATTTTCATGAGTGCTACACCAACTTCTATTTATTGGTCGGCTGTTCCTGTATCTCCAGGTGTAAATACAGATTATAACAATTTCTGGTCTACGGCTAGTACTACAGCAATTTATGCTACTGCCAATCAAAATTTAACTACTTTCCGTTTAGCTAATCCTACACAAGAAAGAAATTCGGTTCAAGCCAACCCAGGATTTATGAGCGCTACCAATGTAATGCCTAACCCAGCCAGTGCTGATGTATGGAATACCAACGGTCGTGGAGAAATCCAAGCTGAAGTTCCTGCAGATATGAATAATGTTGCTCGTCCTGCAACCATCGCAGATGGTGTGCCAGATTTAGGTGCCTACGAAGTTACACCAAGCAGTACTCCAAACAACGTAACTATAACTCCTGCTACTCCAGTTGCTGGTGGAACTCAAGTTATGTTATCTGGCTTAGATACTGTAATGACAATTTCTTGGGATCCTTTCTCAATGGCTCCAACAAGCATTTCTGCTAAATTGTATACAGGTGTAAAAGCGCCTTTATTAGGTACTGCAACGGGTTATACTAATTTCTACGTAGATGTAAATGCACCTGCTGGCGTATATAATTATACTGCTAACTTGTATTACAACCCATCTTGGTTAGGAACTGTTCCTGCCGAAAGCGTATTAAAAATGTCTGTTAAAACACCAACTGCCGCTTGGTTAAATTTATTAAGCTCTAGCAGTTTAGTAGATTCTAACTTAAAATCTTTGGTATCAACAACACCATTATATGATATGCCTGCTATTTTCACTGGTACAGATGATAACAATCCATTACCAGTAGAAATGATTAAATTTACAGGTTCTAAGGTAGACCAAGCAGCTTCATTAGCTTGGGCAACTGCTACAGAAAAGAACAGCAGTCATTTTGAAGTAGAGCGTTCTTTTGATGCTACTAACTTTAAAGCGGTTGGTAAAGTAAAATCTAATGGAAACAGTGCTAGCGTTAAAAATTACAACTTCACAGATGAAGATGCATTTGTTAACAATGAGCCTGTAGTTTACTATCGTTTAAAAATGGTTGACCGCGATGGTTCGTTTGAGTATTCAAACACCATTAGCATCAACAACAACGATGAAGAAATTACTTTGGCAGATGTGAAAGTATTCCCTAATCCGTTCAACAATGATTTGTATATCGATTACAAAGCAGCTTCTAACGAAACTGTAGCGTTAAGAGATATGAGCGGACGTGTAATCTTTACCCAATCTTTAAACAGTGCGGATATGGTTCACCAATTAAATATTCCTAATAGCTTAGATAAAGGAATCTACATTTTAACCTTTAGCAGCAACAGCGCTAAATCGGTAAAAGTAATTAGAAACTAATCTTTTAAGTTTAAATTGAAATGGCCTGCAAAGAAATTTGCAGGCCATTTTTTTTGTTTATTTTTCTGTAAATCTGTGCTTTATGTTTCGGTTCGAACCAAATAAAAAGAAGTATTTTAAAACTATTTTTGCTAAATGTTTGGATAATAAATAAATATAGTCTACGTTTGCAGCCCCCTAAAGGGGATTTCACGGTAAAGACTGATGGTTATTGTTAGCATGTATAACCCGCTCAGCATTGGATATTTTTAATATTTTTTGTTGCGTACTTGCATAGCTAACTTCAATCACCTACTTTTGCCGTCCCAAATTTTTGACAATTATTGCGTATAACAGGAAGATATGCCTACTATTCAACAACTGGTTCGTAAGGGCCGCAACGACGTTTCAACCAAGAGCAAATCACCAGCTCTTGATTCTTGTCCTCAACGTAGAGGTGTTTGTACACGTGTTTACACAACAACACCTAAGAAGCCTAATTCGGCGATGCGTAAAGTAGCTCGTGTTCGTTTAACTAACGGAAACGAAATTAATGCGTACATCCCGGGAGAAGGTCACAATTTACAAGAACACTCTATTGTGTTAGTAAGAGGTGGAAGGGTAAAAGATTTACCTGGTGTTCGTTACCATATTGTACGTGGCGCTTTAGATACTGCCGGCGTTGCTGGTCGTAACCAAAGACGTTCTAAATACGGTACTAAAAAACCTAAACCAGGTCAAGCCGCAGTTGATCCTAAAGCTAAAAAGAAATAATTACCAAGCGTAAGCAAATAATCAGATGAGAAAAGCAAGAGCTAAAAAGCATATTTTGTTACCTGACCCAAAGTTCAATGATGTACTGGTAACCCGCTTTGTAAATAACATGATGTTGCAAGGTAAGAAAGCCACCGCTTATGGTGTGTTTTATGCAGCATTAGATAAAGTAGAAGCCAAAGCGCAAGAGCGTGGTTTGGATGTTTGGAAAAAAGCATTAAACAACGTGATGCCTTCTGTAGAAGTAAAATCTCGCCGTGTAGGGGGTGCTACTTTTCAAATTCCTATGGAAGTTCCTGCCGACCGTAAAGTGGCCGTTGGAATGAAATGGTTAATTAAATATTCACGCAACCGTGGCGAAAAAACCATGGCAGATAAATTAGCAAACGAAATTTTAGCTGCGTCTAAAAATGAAGGTGCCTCTGTTAAAAAACGTGAAGATACTCATAAGATGGCTGATGCAAATAAAGCCTTCTCACATTTTAAAATTAGCTAATTAATAGAGGAATTAATAAATGGCCCGCGACCTTAGATATACAAGAAACATCGGTATTGCTGCTCACATTGATGCAGGTAAGACTACGACTACTGAGCGTATTCTTTATTATGCTGGTGTAAATCACAAAATCGGTGAAGTGCATGATGGTGCTTCAACCATGGATTGGATGGTGCAAGAGGCAGAACGTGGTATTACCATTACTTCTGCTGCTACTACAGTTAACTGGAAGTACCGCAATCAACAATACCATATTAACATTATTGATACTCCTGGTCACGTAGATTTTACCGTTGAGGTAAATCGTTCATTACGTGTATTAGATGGTTTAGTTTTCTTATTCTCTGCTGTTGATGGTGTTGAGCCTCAATCTGAGACTAACTGGAGATTAGCCAATAACTATAACGTTGCTCGTTTGGGCTTCGTAAATAAAATGGACCGTTCTGGTGCCGATTTCTTAAACGTGGTAAAACAAGTAAAAGAAATGTTAGGTAGCCACGCAGTTCCTTTACAATTGCCTATCGGTGCAGAAGATGGTTTCAAGGGTGTGGTTGATTTAATCAACTTCCGTGGAATGATTTGGAATGAGCACGATAAAGGTATGACTTACGAAACTATTGATATTCCTGCTGATATGATGGAGGAATCTTTAGAGTGGAGAGAGAAATTACTAGAAGCTGTTTCTGAATACGATGATAAATTGATGGAGAAATTCTTCGATGATCCTTCAAGTATCACAGAAAGAGAAATATTAGATGCCTTACGTAAAGCAGTTATTGATATGAAGATTGTACCTATGTTGTGCGGTTCTTCTTTCAAAAACAAAGGTGTTCAAACCATGCTTGATTTGGTTATGGAATTATTACCTAGTCCAATGGACAAAGAAGGTGTAATTGGAACCAATCCTGATACTGGTGCTGAAATCATTCGTAAGCCAAGCGTAGATGAGCCTTTTACAGCCTTAGAATTTAAGATTGCTACAGATCCATTTGTAGGACGTTTAGCTTTCATGCGTGCTTATGCTGGTAAATTAGATGCTGGTTCATACGTATTAAATACACGCAGCGGAAACAAAGAGCGTATTTCACGTATCTTCCAAATGCATGCCAACAAGCAAAATCCTATTGAAGCCTTAGAAGCTGGAGATATTGGTGCAGCGGTAGGTTTTAAAGATATCAAAACAGGGGATACCTTGTGTGCTGAAAAGTTCCCAATAGTATTAGAAGCAATGGACTTCCCAGATCCAGTAATTGGATTAGCGGTTGAACCTAAAACACAAGCAGATTCTGATAAGTTAGGTATGGCTTTAGCTAAATTAGCTGAAGAAGATCCAACTTTCAAAGTGCATACAGATGAAGATTCAGGTCAAACTGTAATCTCAGGAATGGGAGAGTTACACTTAGAAATTATTGTAGACCGTTTAAAACGTGAGTTTAAGGTTGAAATTAATCAAGGTGCTCCGCAGGTATCATACAAAGAAACCATCACTGCTCCAGTAACACACCGCGAGGTATACAAAAAGCAATCAGGTGGTCGTGGTAAATTTGCCGATATTCAATTTGAATTAATTCCAGGTTCAGCAGAAAAGCCAGGTTTGGAATTTGTAAATGAGATTGTGGGTGGTTCAATTCCAAAAGAATTCATTCCATCGGTAGAAAAAGGCTTTAAAGCTGCCATGCAAAATGGTGTATTAGCAGGTTTTGCAGTGGAAAGTTTAAAAGTTCGTTTGTTTGATGGTTCATTCCATGCCGTGGATTCAGATTCACTGTCGTTTGAAATTGCAGCTAAAATTGCATTCAAAGAAGCAGCTAGAAAAGCGAGTCCGGTATTGTTAGAGCCAATCATGAAAATGGAAGTTATCACACCAGAAGAAAATATGGGTGATGTAATAGGTGACTTAAACAAGAGAAGAGGACAATTAGAAGGAATGGATAGCAGAGCAGGAGCCCAAGTGGTGAAAGCGAAAGTTCCATTGGCAGAGATGTTTGGTTATGTTACTCAATTAAGAACATTATCATCTGGACGTGCAACCAGCACAATGGAATTCAGTCATTACGCTGAAGCTCCAAGAAATGTACAAGAGGAAGTATTAGCAAAAGTTAACGGTAAAGGCGCAAAAGCATAAGATCATGGTTAGCCAAAGAATAAGGATTAAATTAAAATCGTTCGATCATAACTTAGTTGATAAGTCAGCTGAGAAGATTGTAAGAACTGTAAAGGCAACGGGTGCCGTAGTAAGCGGACCAATTCCCTTGCCTACTCACAAGAAGATTTACACAGTTCTACGTTCACCGCACGTAAACAAAAAAGCGAGAGAACAATTTCAATTGTGCTCATACAAAAGATTGTTAGATATTTATAGTTCAACCGCAAAAACTGTTGATGCTTTGATGAAGCTTGAATTGCCTAGCGGGGTAGATGTTGAAATTAAAGTTTGATAGGAGAAACTATGTCAGGTTTAATAGGAAAAAAATTAGGAATGACCAGCGTCTTCGATGCTAGCGGTAAGCAAATTCCTTGCACCGTAATCGAAGTTGGCCCTTGTGTAGTTACACAAGTGAAAACATCAGAAACTGATGGGTACAATGCTGTTCAGATAGCGTATGGAGATGCGAAAGAAAAAAACACTCCCGCTGCGTTACAAGGTATTTTCAAGAAAGCAAATACAAGTGCTAAGTCGAAAATTGCTGAGTTTAAAGGGTTCCAACAAACATTAACTGTTGGTCAAACTTTAACGGTAGATTTATTTGAGGCTGGAGAATTTGTGGATGTAGTTGGTACCAGCAAAGGAAAAGGATTCCAAGGTGTTGTGAAACGTCACAACTTCCAAGGGGTTGGAATGCAAACACACGGTCAGCACAATCGTTTACGTGCTCCGGGTTCAATTGGTGCATCATCAGATCCTTCAAGGGTATTCAAAGGTATGCGTATGGCTGGTAGAACTGGTGGTACACGTATTAAGAAAACCAATCTTGAAATATTAAAAGTTCACAAAGATCAAAACTTATTGGTTGTTAAGGGATCTGTTCCTGGCCATAAAGGTTCAATCGTATTGATAGAGAAGTAACATGGAATTAGCAGTATTAAATACCAGCGGATCAGCCACAGGAAGAAAAGTTACCTTAAATGATGACGTTTTCGGGATTGATCCTAACGATCACGCTATTTATTTAGATGTGAAGCAATATTTGGCTAACCAGCGTCAAGGTACTCACTCGTCTAAAGAGAAAAGTACCGTTAGCGGTTCAACCAAAAAATTACATAGACAAAAAGGTACCGGTGGTTCTCGTAAGGGTTCTATCAAGTCTGGTACTTTTGTAGGCGGAGCTCGTATCCATGGACCACGTCCTCGTGATTATAGCTTTAAGCTAAATAAGAAGTTAAAGCAATTGGCTCGTAAGAGTGCTTTAGCTTACAAAGCAAAGGAAAATAACATTGCAGTACTTGAAGTATTTGCCATGGATAGTCCTAAAACTAAGAATTATTTGAGTCTCTTAAATGGTTTAGATTTAACAAACAGCAAAACTTTGTTGGTGTTAGCAGACTATAATGAGAATATTTATAAGTCGGGTAGAAACTTGCCTAAAGCGAAAGTAATGGCAGCAAAAGACTTGAATACTTATGATATTCTTCATGCAGACAAAGTAATTCTTGTTGAGAATTCAGTGGAAGTTATTGAGAACATTTTAAATAAGGCGTAAGATGACAATTTTAAAGAAGCCTTTAGTAACAGAGAAATTTACAGCTATTAGCGAGAAGCTAAATAAGGTAAGTTTCATCGTAGCAAAAACTGCTACCAAAACAGAGATTAAAAAAGCTGTTGAAGAAACATATAGCGTGAATGTTACCAACGTAAACACCATGATATATGCAGGTAAATCAAAAGCCAGATTTACTAAGAGGGGTTACTTCTCCGGACGTAAACCATCTTTCAAGAAGGCTGTCATTACTTTACAAGAGGGTCAGAAAATTGACTTCTTCCAAAATATCTAAGAAAGACAATGGGAATCAGGAAATTTAAACCAGTAACACCGGGAACACGCTTCAGGGCTCAAAATACCTACGAAGAGTTAACGCCGGATTATAAAGTAGAGAAATCGTTAATCGTGAGTTTGAAAAACTCGGGTGGACGTAACAACTCAGGTAAAATGACCATGCGCTACATTGGTGGTGGAAGTCGTAAATTATACCGTGTTATTGATTTCAAACGTAATAAGTTTGGTGTTGAGGCTACAGTAGATTCAATTCAGTATGATCCAAATCGTTCATGTTTTATTGCACTATTGAAGTATGCTGATGGTGAGAAGCGTTATATTTTAGCTCCAAAGGGTGTTGAAGCTGGCCAAACTTTAATTAGTGGTACAGGCATTGCCCCAGAAATTGGAAATGCCTTACCTTTATCAGAAATTCCATTAGGTACTACCATTCACAATATTGAGATTCATCCAGGAAAAGGCGGTCAAATAGCTCGCTCAGCTGGAACAGCAGCTCAGTTGTTGAACCGTGATGGTAAATATGCTACCGTGAAAATGGTATCAGGCGAAACCCGTCAAATATTGGTTACTTGTTACGCAACTGTTGGTCAGGTATCCAATCCAGATCACATGAATGAGGTAAAAGGTAAAGCCGGTGCTAATCGTTGGATAGGTAGAAGACCACGTACTCGTCCAGTAGCGATGAATCCAGTGGATCACCCAATGGGTGGTGGTGAAGGTAGAGCTTCAGGTGGTCACCCACGTTCACGTAAGGGATTAAAATCTAAAGGGTACAAAACTCGTACTCCAAAGAAATATTCGAATTCATTTATTATCGAAAGTCGTAAGAAGAAATAACGAGATATGGCGCGTTCATTAAAAAAAGGTCCGTTTGTAGAAGTTAAACTTGAGAAAAAAGTTTTTGCTATGAACGATAATAAGAAAAAATCAGTAATTAAAACCTGGAGTCGCAGGTCTATGATTACTCCTGATTTTGTAGGTCATACTTTTGCAGTGCATAATGGAAGTAAGTTTATTCCGGTTTATGTTACTGAGAATATGGTAGGCCATAAGTTGGGCGAGTTCGCACCAACCCGTACATTTAAGTCGCATCCTGTTAAGTAATAATAAGAATGGAAGCAGTAGCTAAATTAAATAATTGTCCAACCTCTCCAAGAAAAATGAGGTTATTGGCCGATTTGATACGCGGAAAGCGCGTAGAAGATGCTTTTAATATTTTGGTATTTAATGCTAAGAAGGAGAATTCTCTTCGTTTAGAGAAATTACTTCGCTCAGCAATTGCCAATTGGGAGCAGAAAAATGAAGGAAGTAGAGTGGAAGATAGCGAATTAATCATCAAAACAATTTTTGTAGATGGTGGCGCTATGGTAAAGAGAATTCGCCCTGCACCTCAAGGAAGAGCACATCGTATTCGCAAGCGTTCTAACCACGTTACGTTAATCGTGGATAGCAAAATTGCGACGAAGGAAGTTAGTAAGGAATCAATAGAAAACGCATAAATTAATCAGAATGGGACAAAAGGTTAACCCAATAGGTTTACGCTTAGGAATTATCAGAGGCTGGGAGTCGAACTGGTATGGAGGTAAAAATTTTGCTGAGAAGCTAATCGAAGATGAGAAAATCAGAGAGTATCTGAATGCGCGTATCACCAAAGGTGGTATTGCAAAAATCATCATCGAGCGTACTATTAAACGTGTGATTATAACTATTCACACTTCACGCCCAGGTATCGTAATTGGAAAAGCGGGTTCAGAAGTTGATAAAATCAAAGAAGAGGTTAAGAAATTAACCAAGAAGGATGTAGCTATCAACATTTTTGAAATCAAACGTCCAGAATTAGATGCTACCTTGGTAGGAGAATCTATTGCTAATCAGATTGTAGCGCGTGTTTCTTACAAGCGTGCAGTAAAGATGGCAATTGCTTCAACCATGAGAATGGGAGCTGAAGGTATTAAAGTAATGGTATCTGGTCGTTTAGGTGGAGCTGAGATGGCTCGTTCAGAATCTTTTAAAGAGGGAAGAACGCCATTGCATACTTTACGTGCCGACATCGATTATACCATTGCAGAAGCCTTAACGGTTTATGGTAAAATAGGAATCAAAGTATGGATTTGTAAAGGTGAAGTTTTTGGAAAGAGAGATCTTTCTCCAAACTTAGGATTTAACAATCCAAATGAAAAGTCAAACACTGGTGGATCTGGCAGACCAGACAACAGAAGAGGCGGAGATAGAAGAGAAGGTGGAAATCGCGGTGGAGAGAGAAGAGATGGTGGAAACCGTGGTGGTGGTGCAGACAGAAGAAGAAAATAATTAATTGTTCGAAAGCTAAATAACTGTAGAAATGTTACAGCCTAAAAAGACTAAATATAGGAAACAACAAAAAGGAAGAGTAAGAGGAAATGCCACACGTGGCTTTACTGTTTCTTTCGGATCATTTGGGTTGAAAGCCCTTGATACCTGTTTCCTCACATCAAAACAATTGGAAGCAGCTCGTGTGGCGTTAAATCGCTTCATGAAACGTGAAGGTCAAGTTTGGATCCGTGTGTTCCCAGATAAGCCAATGACGCGTAAACCAGCTGAAGTACGTATGGGTAAAGGAAAGGGAGCACCAGAATTTTGGGTAGCTCGTTGCAGACCAGGAACCATCATATTTGAAGCGGATGGCGTGCCAATGGCGGTAGCACAAGAAGCTATGCGATTAGCTTCTCAGAAATTGCCTGTTATTACTAAATTTGTTGTTAAACCTGAATATAGCGAATAATTATGAAAAACGCCGAAATTAAGGAGTTGTCTAATAAAGAATTAGCAGCTAGGATCAGAGAAGAAAGAGCTGGTTTAACCAAAATGGTTTTAAATCATGCGATATCTCCTGTGGAGAACCCAAATATTATCAAAGAAAACAAAAGATTAATTGCACGTTTGTTAACTGAACAAAGAATGCGTCAATTAGTAAGTGTTCAATAAATATTGAAGATGGAAAATACAATTGAAGTAAGAAACTCTAGAAAAGTTATCATCGGTAAGGTAGTTAGCAACAAAATGCAAAAGACTATCGTAGTATCGGTTGAACGTAAAGTGATGCACCCTAAGTATGGTAAGTTCATTAAGATGACTTCTAAGTTTAAGGCTCATGACGAAAAGGGTGAATGCGGTATCAACGATATCGTGAAAGTAATGGAAACTCGTCCGCTGAGTAAAGATAAGCGTTGGAGATTAGTAGAAATCATTGAAAAAGCTAAATAACGATGATACAACAAGAAAGTAGGCTTAAAGTAGCCGACAATAGCGGTGCGAAGGAAGTACTTTGTATCCGTGTATTGGGTGGAACAGGTAGGAGATACGCATCTGTAGGCGATAAAATCGTTGTTACAGTAAAATCTGCTATGCCATCAGGTACAGTAAAAAAAGGAACTGTTTCAAAAGCAGTTGTGGTAAGAACTAGAAAAGAAGTTCGCAGAGCGGATGGTTCTTATATTCGTTTCGACGATAACTCATGTGTATTATTAAATGCACAAGATGAGCCACGTGCTACTCGTATTTTCGGGCCAGTTGCTCGTGAATTAAGAGAAAAGCAATTTATGAAGATTGTTTCATTAGCTCCGGAGGTATTATAAAATGGAAAGAAAATTTAACAACCAGGTGAAGCGCCACGTTAAAAAAGGCGATATGGTTCAAGTTATTGCTGGAAACGACAAAGGTAAAAAAGGTCGTATCATTGAGATTGTTTCAGATAGCAACCGAGCTATTGTTGAAGGAATCAATATTGTGAGTCGCCACACCAAACCAAATGCACAAAACCAAAACGGTGGTATCATTAAAAAAGAAGCACCCGTTCATATTTCTAATCTTCAGGTAGTTGATAAAACAGGTGTTGCTTCACGTGTTGGAAGAAAAGAAAACGACAAAGGTAAATTGGTTCGTGTTTCTAAGAAGTCTGGTGAAATTATAGATTAAGGAGAATTGTATGTATACGCCAAGATTAAAAGAAAAATATGCTAAGCAGATAGTTCCTGCTATGCAAGAGAAGTTTGGTTATAAGAATAGCATGATGGTGCCTAAATTGTTAAAGATTTGCATCAATCAAGGTATTGGCCAAGCAGTAGCTGATAAGAAATTAATTGATCAAGCCATTGAAGAATTATCTTTAATAGCTGGTCAGAGAGCAGTAGGTACTCGCTCTAAGAAAGATATCTCTAACTTTAAGTTGAGAAAGAACGTGCCAATTGGTACCCGCGTAACTTTACGTGGAGATAGAATGTTCGAATTCTTAGATCGTTTAATTTCAGTTTCTTTGCCACGTGTTCGTGATTTCCAAGGGTTAAAGTTGAAAGGCTTTGACGGCAGAGGAAATTATAATATGGGTGTAACAGAGCAAATCATTTTCCCAGAAATTGTGATGGAAAAAGTTACCCGTATCAATGGTATGGATTTAACGTTTGTAACATCAGCAACCAATGATGAGCAATGTTTAGAGTTATTGAAAGAGTTTGGTTTCCCATTCAAAAAATCGTAATTAAATAAAGATGGCAAAAGAGTCAATAAAAGCACGTCAGCGTAAAAGAGAAAGAATGGTAGCACAATTTGCTGCCAGACGCGAGGCTTTAAAAAAAGCAAATGATTCGGCTGGTTTACAGAAGTTACCTCGTAACGCCTCACCGGTTCGTTTGAAAAATCGTTGCAAATTAACAGGTCGTCCAAAAGGTTATATGAAAGATTTCGGTATTTGCCGTAACCAATTCAGAGAATTAGCCTTAATGGGTAAAATACCAGGCGTAACCAAAGCTAGCTGGTAATTTAAATAAAAATTTGGTAAGGGATGCGAGTTATTGTATATTCGCAGCCCTTTAATTATATAAAACTAGAACTCAATCAGTAAGAGTACAAGCCTTGGCTAACTACTGGTGAGTAAAAAAAACAACATATGACAGATCCAATATCAGATTATTTAACTAGGCTTCGCAACGCGATCAAGGCAAATCATCGCATTGTAGAAATCCCGTCCTCCAAATTAAAAAAGGAGATCACCCGTGTACTTTTTGAAAAAGGTTACATATTAAACTACAAATTTGAAGATGTAGTTAATCACCAGGGTGTAATTAAAATTGCTTTGAAGTACCATCCGGTAACTAAAACTTCAGCTATCAAAAGTTTAGAAAGAATTAGCCGTCCAGGTTTACGCAGATACACTGGTGTAGAAACTATGCCTCGTGTTATCAATGGTATGGGTGTTGCTATCGTTACTACCTCTAAGGGCGTAATGACAGACAAAGAAGCTCGTAACCAAAATGTGGGTGGTGAAGTATTGTGTTACGTGTATTAATCAATAGGAGAAAGAAATTATGTCACGTATAGGAAAAGCACTTATCAAGTTACCTGCAGGTGTTGAAGTTAAAGTTTCAACAGGAAATGTAGTAACCGTAAAAGGTCCAAAAGGAGAATTAACTCAGCAATTAGATGCTGATATATCGCTTGAAATAGTTGATGGTAACATCCAATTAAATAGAGCAACAGATCAAAAACGTCACAAAGCCTTACATGGTTTATACCGTTCTTTGGTTAATAACATGGTAACAGGTGTTACGCAAGGTTATAAGAAACGTCAAGAATTAGTGGGTGTTGGTTACAAAGCCACCAATGAAGGCAATATTTTAGATTTAACATTAGGTTTCTCTCACCATATTTATTTTGAAATTCCAAAAGAATTATCAGTGAAAACTGAACAGGATAAAGGTAAAAACCCTATTGTAACTTTAGAAGGTATCGACAAACAATTGATTGGACAAGTTGCTGCAAAGATTCGTTCATTGCGTGCTCCTGAGCCATACAAAGGTAAAGGTATCAAGTTTGAAGGTGAAGTATTAAGAAGAAAAGCGGGTAAAACTGCTTCTAAATAAAAATTGAGCCATGTTTAGCAAAGAATTAAGAAGAAATAAAATCCGTGCCCGTATTCGCAGTCGCATTACTGGTACAGCTCAAAAACCTCGTTTATCGGTATTTAGGAGCAATAAATATATATATGCACAACTTATAGATGATGTAACAGGTGTAACGCTTGTTTCAACTTCTTCAAGAGCATTAACTGAAAAAGTTAATAAAGTTGACTCTTCAGTTGAAGTGGGTAAAACTTTAGCTCAAAAAGCGTTGGCTTCAGGAATTACTGAGGTTGTTTTCGATAGAGGTGGATATTTGTATCATGGTCGTGTGAAAGCTTTGGCTGATGGTGCAAGAGAAGGCGGACTTAAATTTTAATTTTAGAAAGAAGAAGTATGTCAACAGCAAATATTAAAAAAGTAAAAACTACCGATATCGAATTAAAAGAGAAGGTTGTTTCTATCAATCGTGTAGCGAAAGTTACAAAAGGAGGTAGAACTTTTAGCTTTTCAGCTCTCGTAGTAGTTGGAGATGGAAATGGAATAGTAGGTTACGGCTTAGGTAAATCTTTGGAAGTAACGGATGCTATTTCGAAAGGTGTGGATGATGCCAAGAAAAATTTGGTTAAAGTTCCAGTTTTAAAAGGAACTGTGCCTCATGAGCAATTAGGGAAGTATGGTGGAGGAAGGGTTTTCATAAAACCAGCCGCACACGGAACAGGAGTAATTGCGGGTGGTGCGATGCGTGCGGTTTTAGAAAGTGCTGGTGTTACAGACGTATTAGCAAAATCTAAGGGCTCATCTAACCCACACAATGTGGTAAAAGCAACAATCAATGCGTTATTAGAAATGCGTGATGCTTTTACTGTAGCTCAACAAAGAGGTATCAGTTTAAAGAAAGTTTTTAACGGACAATAAAACGATGGAAAAGTTTAGAATTACACAAGTTAAAAGTACCATCGATAGAATGGAAGGTCAAAAGCGCACTATTCGTGCCTTAGGATTTACCAAATTAAATCAGAGCAAAGAAGTGGACGGTACACCACAGATCATGGGAATGATTAATAAAGTTGCTCATTTGTTAAAAATAGAAAAAATTTAATAAGAGCTTAGTAATGAAATTACATACATTAAAACCGGCCAGTGGTTCAACCCACAAAGAAGGTAAAAGAGTAGGTAGGGGTGAAGGTAGTGGAAAAGGTGGAACTGCAGCACGTGGTCACAAAGGTGCAGGTTCTAGAAGTGGTACCAGCACAAAGCGTGGTTTTGAAGGTGGTCAAATGCCTTTATACCGTCGTGTTCCTAAGTTTGGTTTTAAAAACTTAAACCGCGTAGCTTATGCGCCTATTAATTTAGATAAATTACAAGAATTAGCTGATAATGGTATCACTAAAATTGATAACGTAGTTCTAAGAGAGAATGGTTTGATTGGAAAGAGGGATTTAGTTAAAATTTTAGGTCGTGGAGAATTGAAAGCTGCTTTAGAAATTAAGGCCGATAAGTTTTCAAGTGCTGCACAAAAAGCTGTTGAGGCTGCTGGTGGCTCTATTGCCAACAATTAATATTAACCATTAAACATTTTCAACGCAGGTGAAGAAATTAATAGAAACATTTCAAAACATTTATAGAATAGAAGAGCTGAGATATAAATTAGCTGTTACTTTCTGGATGTTATTGGCATACCGATTGGGTACATACGTAACACTCCCTGGTGTTGACCCAAATATGCTACAGGGTTCAGCTCAACAAGCTGATGGTGGTATTTTTGGATTGATTAATATGTTTGCCGGCGGTGCTTTTGCCAGGGGATCAATCTTTGCATTGGGTATTATGCCTTATATTTCGGCATCCATTGTAGTGCAATTAATGAGTTTAGCCGTTCCTTCTTTTCAGAAAATGCAAAAAGAAGGTGAAGACGGAAGAAGAAAGATTAATCAGATAACTAGGTATTTAACTATTGTTATTACAGCGGTTCAAGCCATTGGTTTCTTAATCAACTTAAAATCAGAAAATCCGCAAGCAGTTATATCTATCACAAATCCTTCTGAAATGTCAGACTTTGTGTTCATGCTGAGCTCGGTCATCATCTTAACTTCTAGCACTATGTTTGTGATGTGGTTGGGAGAGCGTATTACCGAAAAAGGTATTGGTAATGGTATTTCTTTAATCATTATGATTGGTATCATCGCTCGTTTACCTTTTGCTTTAAAAGAAGAATTTGACTTTAAATTGAGTGAAAGTGGTGGTGGTTTAGTGATATTCTTAGTAGAATTAGCCGCACTATTCGCTGTAGTTATGATAACCATTTTATTGGTTCAAGGTACTAGAAAAATTCCAGTTCAATATGCCAAGCGTGTAGTTGGAAATCGTCAATACGGTGGTGTAAGACAGTATATACCTTTAAAAGTAAATGCTGCTGGTGTAATGCCAATCATCTTTGCCCAAGCTTTGATGTTCATTCCTTCAACCGTAGCTCAGTTTTTCCCTAATTATGAAGCTATGCAAGGGGTTATGGGTGCATTTATCAATCCGATGGGTTGGACGTACAACATTACTTTTGCTATTCTCATTATTGTTTTTACCTATTTCTATACAGCGATTTCGGTAAATTCGAACCAAATATCAGACGACATGAAGCGCAATGGTGGTTTTATTCCGGGTGTTAAGCCAGGAAAATCAACCTCCGACTTTATAGACAATGTTATGTCAAGGATTACTTTACCAGGTGCGATTTTCTTAGCTTTTGTTGCAATTTTGCCTTCAATAGCTAATGTAATGAACATCAACAGTCAGTTTGCTCAGTTCTATGGTGGAACAAGTTTATTGATTATGGTAGGTGTTGTACTAGATACTTTGCAACAAATTGAAAGCCATTTGATGATGCGTCATTATGATGGTTTGATGAAATCGGGTAGGATTAAAGGTAGAAATGCAGTAGGAGCAGGGGTTTAATTAAAATAAATCGTTGACAATTACAAAATTTATACTATTTTCGCAGCCCTTTTTAGGATAATATGCCAAAACAGTCGTTAATAAAACAAGACGGTACCATAACAGAGTCGCTAAGTAATGCGATGTTTAGAGTGCAGTTGGAAAATGGGCACGAGGTGATTGCCCATATCTCAGGTAAGATGCGTATGCATTACATAAAGATATTACCAGGAGATAAAGTGTCGATAGAAATGTCGCCATATGATCTATCAAAAGGAAGAATTATTTATAGATACAAATAATAAACTCGTAAAATGAAAATTAGAGCATCGGTAAAAAAGCGCAGTGAAGATTGCATTATCGTAAAGCGTAAAGGTAGAGTTTACGTAATTAACAAAAAGAACCCTAAGTTTAAACAACGTCAAGGATAATTCCCTGGCATTGCTCAGTGTGTTAAATTGAAAAAAAGTTAAAAAGAAGTATGGCTCGTATAGCAGGTATAGATTTACCCAAAAACAAAAGAGGAGAAATAGGTTTAACCTACATCTTCGGAATTGGACGTTCAATTGCCCAGAGGATATTAACCGAATGTGGTGTTGATTACGACAAGAAAGTAAACGAATGGAACGACGAAGAGTTGAACGCCATCCGTAAGTATGTAACCGAAATGATAACCGTAGAAGGTGAATTACGTTCGGAGCGTCAATTGAACATCAAGCGTTTGATGGATATTGGTTGCTACCGTGGTTTGCGTCATCGTAAGG
>JAUYMZ010000367.1 GCA_030699355.1 Bacteroidota bacterium
CTATTTCAAACGAATTTCCATAATGGGCCAAAGTTTTAAAAATATAATAGCAGTGGGTGCAAAATTTCTCATAATCTTCGGGAAACTTTTCCAAGTGTTTAAGCAATACATTTTTCTTTAGGCTGATCCCAATAAAGCGCAAATAAACAATCACTTTTTCTACCATTTCTGCGGCAGCATATTTTTCCCTATCAAGGAACAAAACATGGAAAGCATCGGGAAAACTTTTAGGATAGGAGTCATCCAAACGCCCATAAAAAAGTTGGTGGGCATACCGTATCTGGAAGGCCTTGGTTTCCTTGTCTACCAATCCACAATTTAAAAACTGTGCCTCCCATTTTTTCTCCAATTTTTGAATTGCCGCCGACATGTCGCAACTTAATTTTTTATTGCGAAATGCGCACAAAAAAATATGTACATTGAACCTTTTTTACATTGAGGGGTATAAGTTTCAAATTTTAAAACGTATGAAAACGCTAAGCATCTTTATAAGCCTATTTATTTTTCAATTAACAAGCATGGCACAAAAGCCAGAGCCCATTTTAAGTTTTGCTGCCTATGTAAAAGAATCGGCGTATTACAAACAACAAGCAGAAATTGTGGATGCCATGGAAAAAGTAGTGCCCCATACCTACGAATATAATTTGGCAAAATGGATGCATCACGGCCAAAATTTTGCCTACCTAAAACACCTCAAAAAAGCAAATGAATTAGGTTCAGGCCGAACCGAACAGGTATATTTGCACCCAACTAAATAGAAGAAAAGCATGAAACCCATGAAAGAAGATAGCTTAGAAATTGCCGCTCCCGAAGCAGATTATTTGTATGTGGCAAACTCGCTACTTGTTAATGCGGGCATGGGTTTATTTACAGCTATTACCATTTTTAAAGACGAAATCATTTGCGAATACGGCGGTGAAATAATTGGTTCAGCCGAGGCAAAAAAACGTATTACAGCGCAATCCGACCAATATTTTATTACGTTACCCAATGGTAAAATTTTAGATTCAATCGATAGCAACTGCTTTGCAAGGTATGCCAACGATGCCAATGGAAAAGAAGCTGGTAAAGTGAAAAATAACGCTAAAATTATGCTCAATGAAAAAGGTAAAGTTTGTTTAATAGCCAGCAAAAAAATAAAGGCTGGTGATGAAATTTTATGCAGCTATGGCAAAAAATATTGGCTTAAACATGTGTAGACTTTGCCTCAATCCAACGACTCATATACTCTGTACTAGCCAAAGTGTGGTGTAGCAAAATGGCTCCCATAAAATTGGCTTCGCGGTGACTAACCAAATGCTGCGTTAACCAATTTAGATGGGCTAAAAAAGAGGCTTCAAACAAATCTGGTCTGAACCCATGTTGCAAGCAAAGAAAACCCCTCGTTTGAGCCTTGTGCCAAATATCAACCTCAGAGTATAATTGAGCAGCGGCTTGGGCTATCGTTTCAGGGGAATGGGCAACAAAACCTGGCCAATCATTGGCAGGGGCAATTCCCTCGGCACCCATCCAAGTAGTAACAGAGGGTGTGCCCTGTTGCATTGCCTCTAAAAGTTTACCTTTTAATCCGGCTCCAAAAAGCAGTGGAGCCAAACAAACCCTTGCCTGGCGCATCACATCCGCTGCATGAGTTGCCCTTCCATTTACCATAAATCTTTGTTTAACCTGATGCAATTGTAAAACCTTTTGAGAAGGATACGCGCCATATATTTGCAAAGAAACTTGAGGCAATAATTTGCTTAAAATTGGCCATACCTGCTCTTTTAAATATTTCACAGCTTGCCAATTAGGTTCATGCCAAAAATTACCTATAAAAACAAAATCTTTTCGTTGTTCAAAAGCAGGCAAATTATGGATTTCAGCCTCCATTAAAAGGGGAAAATAAAACAATAATTTGGCGTCTATTTTAAAGGTATTTTGCAGCAATTCCATTTCATAACTCGAAATAACAAGGGTACAATCGCAACGTAAAATACTGGCAATTTCGCGTTTGGCATAATCAGACTGTAAATCGGACACCCTTACTTCCCTATTTTCTTTCCATGCTTGGTGACGAGCGTGGCGTAAAAAGTGAAGGTCTTCTGTATCCAAAATCTTTAGCGCATTGGGAACCATTTTACTGATTCTCCAACCAAATTGTTCCTCCATAAAATACCTATCAAACAATACCACTTGCGGTTGTAGAGCTTGCACGAAATCATCAAAAGAAGGATGATTGAGTTGAATAACAACTTCTTCAATTCCCCAATCGTTTAGCGCTGTTTCAAAACCACTTTTTTGGGCAGCCGAGGCAAACACAATTTTGTAATGAGCGCTTGCAAACAACTGTAAAAGCTGCATCATCCTGGTGCCCGCTGCACTGGATTTTGGTTCAGGCCAAACATAGCCAATTACAAGTAAAACAGGACTCTCACTTATTTTCATGGTACAACTTAACTTATGCTAACACGTTTTTTAGGTAAACACAACGCTCCAATCAAAATAAAAAACCAAGCTATTTTGCCAAAGACGTAAAGGTGGTTTTGTAAAAGAAATGGAATAAAAGCAAATGCAAATAAAAGCAATAATTTTTTAATAGGATTAAGTACTTTTGAAGCGCAAATATGTTAAGATTAAAACTCCCTACCGACCCGCGCTGGGCGCAATTGGTGGAAAGCAATATAGAAGAAATTTTGAGCGATCATGCTTGGGCAGAGCAAAAGGCAGCAAGTAATGCTTTATCGGTGGTAACCAATAATTCAGAACACGCAGATTTAGTTGCAGATATGTTGGCCATTGCCAAAGAAGAAGTAGAACATTTTCAGTTGGTACACAACATCATTGTAGCACGCGGCTTTGCATTGGCGAGGGAACGCAAAGATCCCTATGTAAATGAGTTGCTCAAATTCCTTAAAAAAGACGGTAGCAGAATTTCGGCATTTGTAGACAGAATGTTGTTTTCTGCCCTCATTGAAGCGCGTAGTTGCGAACGTTTTAAGGTATTATCTGAGAACATTAAAGATGTAGAATTGGCAAAATTCTACCGCGATTTAATGGAAAGTGAAGCCAATCATTATACCACGTTTTTAACCTATGCCAAAAAATATGGCATAGGGGTAAATGTTGATAAACGCTGGCAAGAGTGGCTCGACTTTGAAAAAATGGTTATTCAAAGTTACGGGGCAGCTGCCGAGTAGTTAGAATTTAAACGCTAGGTAAAAGTTATTGTTTGAGAACTCACTGGAAAGGCCATAGTAGGTATAATAATCTAAAACAATACCCCTACTTTCTTCATTAAATTGAATACCAATTACATTATTAAGATTTAATCCTAAAGCAAACCGCTTACTCAAATCAAGATTAATGATTACACCAGATTGTACTCCATAATAAGAGTTATAATTTGAGTAATGATTTCTATTATCATTTCCATTTAATTTGGAAGAGCTAATATAATCACTGCTTACAATTCCATTATGCACACCAACATGAGGCAAAATCATTAAGTTTTTATTTTCAAGAAACCTAAAAGCTTTTCCAATTCCAGTATATTGGTATAAACCATACCCTGAAACAGTCTCTTTTCTAAAACCATTTTTATCTGTCCAAGATGGATTATTGATATTTATATTGGCTTCATAATTAAATGCCGAAAACCTCGAATCCACAACAATTGCAAGTGAGTTTTTCAATTCAGCCACCAACAAAATAGGCACAACCAAATGATTAAAATGTTCTTCTAAGCCTTGATCCAATTCAAATTGAGTTTTTGTATACTGATTATTCCTTAGAAATAAATTAGAAGCCAATGTGTTTTGGTCGAACTTGTTTGAAACGCTGGGCAAAGTACCCAAGTAAAAATTATTTTTCTTGGGCGCATCTTGTGCAAAAACCATTAATTGTGATGCGACTAAAAGCACCAATAAAGAGATTTTGTTTGTCATGTTAGTTTTATATTAAAGTGTATTATTTAATTTGAAAAGGCAGGGTGTAGCAATTGATGTAAAATCTATCTTGCACATAAAACCATCGTTTTTCTTCGTTGATGGCAAGGCCGAATTGAAGGCAATTACTCATTGCTTTGGGTCTTTCA
>JAUYMZ010000380.1 GCA_030699355.1 Bacteroidota bacterium
CGATACCAGCAGATAAAAGGAAAAACAAGAAATTTCTATAGTTAAAATTTTTAAACTCAATTGAAGTTGAAAGAAGGATAATTGGCAAAAAAGAAAGGCCTAGGGCTACATTACTCTCAAGACCAAAAATTGAAGTTCTTCTTATGTTATAAATATCTTGTAGGACGAAAATTGAAGTATCTAAATCCTCTTCAAAACTTAAAATAAAACCTTGATTGAATACTTGGTAAATAGAGACAATAGGAGTTAAAATAATAATAATAATAAAAAATGATTTTGCCCTATTAATTAGCTTTGAACTTATTTGGACGGAACTAACCATATTAATAAAGAAAAAAACACCCAAAAGATTTAAGTGTTTCTTAATAATTCCCAAAAAACTTAAATCCGGACTGCTATTTCTAATGGAATCACTTAAAACCATTAGAAAAAAGTAAACCAATATTAATAGGGTATACCCCTTAATTATCTTAAATCTACCCGAAAACATCCATCCTAAACCTATAAAAACAGTAATAGCAACGACTAATTGTATTGGGGTACTTGCAATTTGAATGTTAAGCGAAAGCATAACAAAGGATATAGGCAATAAATATAAAAGACTATAAATCAGAAAATTGAACGAATTGCTTTTTCTTAACATATTAGATTAAACAAAAAGATTGCTTGCCCATGAAATTAATTTAGACTAAATCTTATTAATAATGGCTTAACAAGCCTCAAATAATAATGTCCAATAAGTTGTTTTAATCCTATAATATTTTCCTCTAGTAAACTTTGTTTAATTCCATTCATAAAAAGTTGACATTTAGCTTGAATTAAATCATTGTATTCGAAATTTGTATGAGAATTAAAGTAAGAATACATTTGAATTTGTCTCATTTTTGTTATTGAGTTTCTGGTTGTGGCGCCTACCGATGTTGGATGTTTTCTATAAACGGACATAATTTCGTCCATATAATAAAAAGGGCCTTTAGTGCTCAATAACAACTGCAATGCTTTGTCACCTTGTTGAATAAATTTATACCAATCTGGCAATTGCAAAAAATCTTTCCTAAATAGGATAGTTGCTGTTGGAAAATGAAAATTTGTATTTTGAATTATGTCGTCAATTTTAAACACTTTATTACCAATATAAGGTGTTTGATTCATTGGTTCATTTTTTTTTGAAGTTCCCTCAAACTTAAAATCTGCATTATGAAAACACAAACTATAATTTGAGTTCGACTCCATGAAGTCAACTTGCTTTTGCAATTTTAAGGAGTCTATCCAAAAATCATCACCTTCGCAAAGTGCAATATATTTTCCTTTACATTTATATAAGGCACTTATGAAATTGCCCATCAAACCCTTGTTAAAGGAATTTCGAGAATAATTTACCAATCCACTTTTAGGATGTTTATTTAAAAAATCGTCAACTATTGCTTGAGTTTTATCAGGTGAGCAATCATCTGAAATTATTATCTCAATATCAAAGGAACATTTTTGAATCAACATCCCCTCAATTGCTTTAACAATAAATTCTTCATGTCCATATGTAATCATACAAACACTAACTAAAATCTTATTCATTTGCTTTGAATATTGAAAATTCAAAAATAAAGAATCCTATTGTTAAGTGAAATTTTATTGAACAGAGCTGCCAAAAATACAACAGATTGGTTATTATATTTAAAATGTTAATGTATTTCACTAATTCGATTTAATAACCTCCAAACTGATTTAATAATCAAATTTATTTAATTTTGGTTTTGGTTATTAATAAATTCTTCTTCCAGTTTCAATATTTTTTTACTTCTTCTCATAAGTTTATTTGCTGGATTTCCTTTATAAATGCAGAAGGATTCTGCGTTGGTACTTAATAAACTTAATGCACCTAAAACTGCGCCTTCGTGCATTATAACATTCGGTAAAATAATTGCTCCACTGCCTATAAGCACATGTTTTTCCAATGTTACATTTCCAACAATCACATTTCTAAATTGCCCGCTAATAGTTGGGTTTGTTAAGGATCCCCCGAAATAATCATCATTACTCGAATAAATTGAAACTTTAGAAGAAAGTCCCACGAAATCATGCAAAGTTATTTTACCCTCACCTTGTAAAGAAGTATAAATTGCAATATGGATATTTGAACCAATAAATATACCACCATGCCCAGCAGATAATACACAATAATCATCTATCCTAACATTATTTCCGATTGAAATTCTTGTTGGATTATAAATACTACATTTCCTGCTTATTTGAACATCACAACCAAGTGACAAAAAATTAAAAGATATTAATTCTTCTTTTGAATAAAATGGTTTCATTTATATCGTTCCGTTATCAACATGAATATTTTGACCAGTAATCGAATTTGCTTCATTAGAAATAAGGTACACAATTGTATTAGCAACTGAATTTACATCAACAGGTTTCTTTAATGATGTTCTATTATAAATTCTATTTTTCTGATCATTATTTAATGTAGCACTCATTTCTGTTTCCATAAAACCAGCAACGAGACAATTTGAACGTATACCCTTTTCACCCCACTCCCTTGAAGTATTCTTTGAAAATGCTTCAAGTGCTCCTTTGGTTGATGCATACATTGCAAGTCCTTTATATCCAGTATGAACACTAATTGAGGAAATGTGAATAATTGATCCGTGAATTTTATGAAGTATCATTTGCCTTATAACATATTTTGTCAATATTAATGGAGAGAATACATTAACTCTATACATTTTATCTAAGCTACCTAGATTCATATTTGTTATAATGTCATCGTAGGCAAGGGCAGCGTTATTGACAAATGCATGTATCGGAATTTTTATACCAATCCAATTTTTGAAGATTTTATCCCTAATTTCATCTACATTGATTAAATCAAATTCAAGCCATTCAAATTTCAACCCATAAGTCTCAATCAAAGCAGATATTTCAGATGTTTTGGTTCTACTAATTCCATAAACTTTATATCCTTTCTTCAAACACAAAATTGCTGTCTCAAGGCCTAACCCCTTTGATACGCCAGTAATTAATATATTCATTTTAAATTCTTTTAAGTTTTCCACTCCTTGTAAATTCAATGTTCTCAACAAAATTAATTTTTCTCGGTATTTTAAAGTTCTGTAATTTGTCCCTAAGAAATTCTCTTATCTCATTTTCACTAATTATTTCATCAGTAACTACGTCACAACATATAATATTTCCAAGGACAGAGTTCTTTTTGGGATACACCTTTACATATTTAACCTTTTCTAAAAGGTAAATACAAGTTTCTACTTCGTTTGGATTTACTTTATACCCACCAACGTTTATCATTTCGTTTTTCCTTGATAAGAACTTAATTTCAAGGGGATTACAGCTAATTACCTCTACTAAGTCTCCAGTTGCATACCATTCGCCTATATCATTAATTGTAGTTGCCAATAATTGGGAACTAACAAACAATTCGTTATCAACAACTTTTACAAGTTTTTTTAAAGCCTCCTTCACCACAAAAGTTTCGCCATTTGAAGCAAAAAGAGTACCAAATTCTGTTGATGCATATATATTTGTAATTTTCGCATTTGGGAAAATATTACTAATCGTATCTTTAATGGTGTTATTTAATTTTTCACCCCCAAAAGAAACTCTTTTGACGTTTGGAAAAATTTTGAGGGTTGGAATCAGCATTCTATAAAATGTTGGCGTTGCAGATAAATTCGTTACCTCAAAGTCAAAAATACTATTTTCAATACTTTCTTTAGAAAGACCAAATAACCTTACAATAGTATTTTTATTTAGCAAGGCTTGGAGAAACACTTGAATTCCAGCAATATGTGTCGGATTATAGGCGTAACCCCAAACATTATTCAAGTGATTTTCCGATTGTTTAACATGCCTTGATAATGTTTCGAATGAATGAGTTACTTTCTTCGGAAGGCCTGTAGTACCTGATGTAAATAAGGTTAAGGACCAATTTTCATTAACATTATTTATAGATTCTAATAATTCATCAATTGATTTAATATTAATTGAGTTGTCATTAACATAAGTGGATTCTAATAATGATAAATCACCAATTAGATTCTCAAGCTCTGAAAAAGTAAAATCAAAGTCTAAGAGAACAATCGGCTTTTTGTTTAAAATGGACAAAACGATACTTTTAAAAATTTGATAAAAATCCTTGGTATAAATATGTGTAAATAAAACACTCGAATTATTTATATCAAATAAGAAATCACTCCATTTAATATTAATTTCCTCGCTTAAATCAGTGTAAAAGCTTTCCATTATGGCTTCTTAAGAATATCAATAATTTGTCCAATATTTAAAACAAGTCCATTTTCAAAAATATCCTTATCAAATTCATCTTCTATTCTCACCGTTAGCTCTGCAAGGTCAAACGAATCTAATCCCAAATCTTCTCTTAATCTTAATTCTCTATCCAAAATTACTATTGGATTTAATTTCTTACTTTCCAAGATTAGATTTAATATCTCTAAAATTTTATCGTTCATAATAATTATTTTAAAATGTTTTAATAATTGAATATATATCGTCTGATGTTAATTCCCAATAAAGGGGTAAGCACAAAATCCTCCTAGAGATGTCCTCAGAAATAGGACAAGATTGAGGCTCTAAAATTTTACTATAGGTATTTACAGAAGGATAAAAATATCTCCTAGGAAAAATTTTATTCATATTTAACTCTGCCTCAACTTTAAGTAATTGCTCTTCAGAATCAAAGATAACTGGGAAATAGGAGTAATTAGAATTTCCATGTTTTACTTTTTGGAATTGTAGCCCTTGCAAACCGGTTAAGCCACTTACATACTTTTGATACTTTAATTTTCTATCCTCTAAAACTTCATCATAATATTTCATGTTCGCTATACCTAATGCAGCATGAACCTCAGTCATTTTGCCATTAAATCCATCTTCCACTATATCCTTGCTATCATCATGACCAAAAAATCTAATTCTTTTTATCTTTTCATTAATTTCAGTGTTGTTTGTAATACAAGCTCCACCTTCAGCGGTATTTAATAATTTAGTTGCATGTAGACTAGTGGCTGTTATATCTCCATATTCCAAAAGGCTTTTACCATTATAAGTTGATCCAATTGCATGGGCACCATCATAAATCACTTTCAAATTGTGTTTTATGGCGATTGCTTCGATAGCATCAACATCACATGGGTTACCAAAAACATGAACAGGCATTATAGCCACTGTTTTATCAGTTATGAGTGCTTCAATTTTGGAAGGATCAATATTTAAAGTTTCGGGGTCAATATCACAAAAAACTGGGGTACAACCTTCCCATTTAATTGCACTTACAGTTGCAATCCATGTAAATGGTGTAGTAATAATTTCACCCTTTAATTCTAAAGCTTTAATTGCCATTTGTAAAGCAATTGTGCCATTAGACACGGATACAAAATTAGTTAATCCTAATTTTTGTGATAACTCATTTTCAAATCGCTGCACTAAAGGGCCATTATGAGTTAAAATACCCCTTTCCCAAACACCTTTCAACAATTCAGTAAATTCTTCAAGTGGCGCCAATGAAGGCATTGTAACGAAAATTGGCTTTGAATCTGTCATTTCTATTATTTTATTTTTTTATATGTGTAAATGGTTCTACAATTGAATAATCCTCAATTTGGGATCCCCCATAAATTGAGCAATGACTTGAAATATGAACAAAATCTCCTACTAAAGTATCATGACCAATTTTACTAAATCCATAAATCGTGGAAAAATCCCCAATCTGAGAATTTATGGAGAATGAATTAAATGGCCCAATTATTATTCCTGAACCCAAATTTACGGTTGGTGAAAAATAATTATTGGGATGAATTACATTAATAAATAATCCACCCTTGTCCAAAATAATTTTTGTGTATTTTTCTTTGGTAAAGGGGTTAGATAAGGCACATACAAAAACATCACTATTCTCTATTATATAATCTTCAACCCTTCCAATTATAAATTTATTTTCAGATTCCAGTTTTCTGTCATCCAAAAACCCTTTAATAATATATTCTACACCAAATCCTGGCATTAACCTAATCCATTCTTCAACTTCCTTACCAAACCCTGCAGAATTAATAATGATTATTTGTTTCAATTCAGATAATGTTTAATAGAATGCACCTTTGTTTGTTCTATCAATTCGGCTTGAAAAATTAATTCTTCAAGCAATATAGAATAATTCTCCTTTAATTTAATTTTAGCTGCAAAGAAATTTAAAAGGTTAACAAAATGGTTATCAGATTTTACTTGAATTATTTCACTTTGTCCATCTGATTCAATTGTTAAATTTACCTGTACTCCAGGACCAGCTGTAAAAATTCTTGGAGCAATTAGTTTTCCCTTCGAACCCCATAATTCAAGTTCACATTGATAATAATTATCAAACCCATAGGCGGTTTGAATAGTAAGCCCATCAGAATTAGTCAAAAATATCCCCCCATAAATATCAACTTCCTTTTCTTCAGAAAATACCATGGATGATTTTTGCACAGTCAATCCATTTGCTGCTAATAGACTAGCAACTTTAATGGTATAAGCCCCAGCATCAAGCAAAGCCCCACCAGCTAGAGACTTATTATACCTAATATTAGATAAATCGTTAAATGGAGGAAATCCAAAAGATGCCCTAATGCATCTTAATTGCCCTAATTTTCCTGATTTTAATATTTCCCTTATAACTTTGAATTGTTCATGGTGCTCAAACATAAAGTTCTCCATCACCAATACGTTCATTTCTTTCGCAGCATTTGCAATGTTTTGTGCCTCTGTCAAATTTGCTGCCAGGGATTTTTCAATCAGAACATGTTTGCCTGCCCTTATTGCTTTTATAGCCCATTCTTCATGTAAAGCTGTAGGTAATGGCATATAGATGATATCCAACTCCCTTAATTCCAATAAATTTTGATACCCTTCAATTGGATCACAAGAAAATTTCTCAGCATATCTTCTTGCTTTATTGATATCTCTACTTGCAACTGCAATTAATTCTAAATCTTCACATCCTATTATTGAAGGAATAACCATTCTTTCAGCAATAGCTGCACAACCCATTACTCCAACTTTAAACTTTTGCATATTTATAAGAAACTGATAGCCGCAATTAAACTCCTAGCCTGAATATTAAGATAATTATTAAACTTCAAAAAGGTTTGCAATTGATTTAAAGTCATCCAAATATAGTTTTCCGGCAATTCAATAGGAATCTCATCACCACCAATAATTATCATATTTCTATTTTGCTCTCTAAAAAATCTCCCACCTTCTTCAGATTGAAGCGTATTAAATACAATTTGGTCTTCTGAAACATTAAGTACATAATCAAGAAAAGGAAGAGCACCCTCTTTGGTTTGCCTATAATTACCAGTCAAACATTGAACTGTTGGTGCAAATTCTATTATATCATGATTACCAGATTCCAATTTCGCTTGAACAGCAAAATGTAAAATCCCATCAATCTCTTTGCAAACAAAAGCACAAAGCCCTTCTTGTGCTGGCTCAACCATAGGTTGACTCCATTTTAACACCTCACGATTTCCAATTTCAACATTTACACCAATAATTTTAAAATATTTATTATCAATATGGTGAATATCAAAATCATCAACCACCCAATTTTTCATTGATTTGATTGGGATTTTTTCAACTTCCAAATCATAAATGCTTTTCAACTGAGTGAGGTAGGTTATGATATTTTCTGTTGAATTTAATCCTGCATTATGTGTTAGTGCAGATTTTAGGAAAGCTTTTTGAATGTTATTAGAATCTTCAGAAAAAGATAAAAAGTTAAAAAAATCTATTACACCTGGTTCAAAATCTCCAAAAGGTATTCCAGAAATAACAGTCCTTGTATCCATATTAACAAGATTATCAAATAACATTATTTTTTTTAACTGACCTAAAGTTAACCAAACAAAATTATCTAAAACTGGAACGTCGTTCTCAACCTTAATAATTATATTTCGATTTCGCTTTCTAAAAAACCTTGCTCCTTGTTCAGACTGCAATTGATCTAAAATTATTTGGCTTGAATTTGCATTCTGAAAATACTCTAAATAGTGGGGCTTTTTACCTTTATGGACTTGAGAATAATTACTTCTAGTTGCCTGTAATGTAGGTGATAATTGAACATAGTTTACATTCCCTGGTTCAATCTTAGCTTGCAATAAGAAATGTAAAATCCCGTTAAACTCTTTGGTTATGAATCCAAGATAACCAATTTCGGGTTGATTTATAATAGGCTGGTCCCATTCAGGTATCGGCCCCCAATTAGTTTTAACATTAATTCCATCTATTGAAAAAAACTTGCCTGATTCATGTGAAATTCTGTTGGAATCAATTCTCCAAGAATTTAATTGATCAAACTTTACTTTTTCTACATTTACTGAAACACGTTGATTTTGGTCTGCAAGCCAAGCGACCAAATCATCTAATTTCATAAACTGGCTGTCTAAAGTAAATGCACTTTTAAGAAAAGAAAGTCCTAATTTATTCATTTGGTTATTTATCAATTTTTTCTAATATTAATTCGTTCTAGTACAATTCCTCTTATAAAATAATAGTCTTTAGGCCTAAATATCTCGCCAATTAATACAGTAAAAATAATTCCAATATTAATTTGAATAGCAAAAACAACCCACGGAGTAAGTTGAAAAAATACCCCAACTAAGTATACAATGGTTGCAATTGATAAGGAAAATAAAATCGGTTTGAATAAATCTCCTATTTGCTTTAAAATACCATAGTTTAAAAGTTTACCAGTATAATAACAATTAATGTAATAAGAGACAATGGATTGAAAAATCATAGCGATTATCATTGGTGTTATTCCAAATAAAACCCCAATTATTATGGTTGGAATTGCAAATATTTTTTTTATTATTTCTAATTTTAGAAATAAATCTGACCTTCCTAATACGTTTAATAATACTAAATTTAATGCGTGAATGGGATACATAAATCCAACAAAACATAGCAATTGAAGATAAACAATTGAAGGCTTCCATTCAGGGCCAATTAAAGATAAAACCATTGCTTCAGAGCAAGCAGCCATACCAAATATTAGCAAAGAGGTAATTAACATTGTAGACGTTAAAATAGTCTTGAATTTAGATAATAATTCATCCGAATTATTTTGCAATTTTGAGAGAATAGGATAACTCACATTTTGAAGAATTGCTGAAATATTTTCGGAAGGAAGAGCCTTAAAACTGTCTGCTCTGGAATAAAATCCTAATTCCCTAGCAGAAAAAAACTTACCTACAATTAATGTATAAATATTCCTATAAACAGTATCTAACAAACTAACAAACAATAGTTTTGAGCCAAAACCAAATAATTCCTTGAATGAATTTTTATCAAAAATAAATGAAGGAAACCATTTATTCCATCTCCATAATAATATAGTTGTAATAAAGTAATCAAGTAATGTTTTAATTATTATGCTCCAAGCTCCAAAGTTTTTATATGCAAAAAATATTGAAACAATACTTGAAACGACAGAAGCAATTATTGAGATTTTTGCAAGCAGTTTAAAATCTAATTCTCTTGTTACTTGGGTTAATTGAATAATTGAAATACCATTTATTATTATTCCAAAAGCCAAAACTTTTATCATTAACTTTAATTCAGGTTCATTAAAAAAATCACTAATTAATCCTGAAAATGCAAAAATTATGAAATATACAATAATGCTTATTAATAAATTGAAAATGAACACAGTTGAATAATCAGTTTGGGTACAATCTTGCTTTCTAATTAGTGCTTTACTGAACCCACTAGAAACAAATATATTTCCAACTGCAATAAAAACCATCATCATTCCAATTAGACCAAATTCTCTAGGTGAAATAAGTCGCGCTAAGATTATCCCAACTACAAAAGTAGAGACCATCCTAATGGAATTCTCAAAAAAACTCCAAGATAATCCTGAGATAGTTTTATTCTTTATTGATGTCAATTCTTAATTATAAATAAGATTTTTCACTCCAAACAACTCTTCTTATGTAGTCTGTATAACTAATAATTATTCGAACCATTTTATCACTAACATTTGGCATAGAATAATCAGAAACTTTCCTGAAATTTCTTTCTTCACCAATCCCTTGTAATTCCAATTGTGCCAATCCTTGTAAAATCCTTTCAGGATTTAATCCTACCATCATTACCGAAGCTTCTTCCATTGCTTCTGGCCTTTCATGGGCATCTCTGATATTTAATGCCCTAAAATTCATCGTTGAAGACTCCTCACTGATTGTTCCACTATCAGATAATACAGCAAAAGAATTAATCTGTAAAGCATTATAATCATGAAAACCCATTGGTTTTTGCCATTGAATTAAGGGATTTACCTTCGACAAGCTCAGGGAGACATCTTGGCCAGTCAATTGCTCAAGTCGTTTGCGTGTCCTTGGATGCGTGCTTACTATAATTGGGTATTGATACTTTTCGGCAATCATATTTAATGATTCTAACAAGCCAAAAAAGTTTTTGTCGTTGCTAATGTTTTCCTCCCTGTGTGCAGATACGACAAAGTATTTTCCTTTTTCCAAATTTAATTGGGTTAAAACAGTAGACTTTTCAATCTGAGGCATGTAGTGAGTTAAAACCTCCAACATAGGAGAACCCGATTTAATAATCCTATCAGGCGATAATCCTTCTCTCAAAAGATATTCACGTGCAATATCTGAATAGGTTAGGTTTATATCCGATATATGGTCAACAATTTTCCTATTTGTTTCTTCTGGAACCCTTTGGTCAAAACATCTATTACCTGCCTCCATGTGAAAAATTGGAATATGTCTTTTCTTTGCTGGAATGGCGCACAAACAAGAATTGGTATCACCCAAAACTAAAAAAGCATCAGGCTTCACTTCTTCTAGTATGGGATCAATATTTATCAAAATTTGCCCCACGGTGGCCGTTGCTGTTGCTCCCGCCGCATTCAAAAAATAATCAGGCTTCCTTACACCTAAATCAGCATAAAAAACCTCATTCAATTCATAATCATAATTCTGCCCGGTATGTACTGTAATATGTTCAATCGCCGAACTAGCATCCAAAGCCGCCATCACCCTTGATAAGCGGATGATTTCTGGGCGAGTACCCACGACGGTCATTACTTTTAGTTTTTTCATAGTGTTTATAAGAGCCAAGGCAAAAGTAAAAAGAGCCAAGTTAAACTTTTCTTATAACTACGGAGGCAGTTTTTAGTATTTGGCTATTTAATATTTTGGGAGTGGCTTATACTTTAGTTTAATTTATTGATGATACTTGCTAATATGTTTTTTATTTCTCTGCTTTCAACAATTAGAGAATTTAATTCTTCATTGGTGTTCTCATTGATCGCTTTCAGAACGCGTAACCAATAATTTGATTCTCGAGCTTCTTTCAATGATATTCTTACTTTATTTTTGAAATCAGCTTTAGAAGAGCCTGCTTGTGCTTCTTCATAATTTGCACCAATAGATGTAGAAGATTTACCTAATTGGTGTTTTATTATTTGATATTCAGAAGTGTTAGGTAAAGTCCGCAAAAGCTTTAAACACCTAACGCCAAAATCAAAAGTCCTCCCCAACAAATCATTCTCCCTCATAACTACTTGGCTCTTTTCACTTTTGCCTTGGCCCTTCTAACATGGCTCTTCTACCTTTTGCCTTGGCTCTTTTATACAGTCTCAAACCAAGTATCCGGGTCTTTAGCATCATATGGTTCATTGATCCAAAATATAGTATACAAGGTATCTTCTCCTATATTTTTAATATTGTGGGTATACCAGATGGGCATATCTACGTAAGCGGGTTCTGTGCCATCGAGGTAGAAGTTGTGAACTTCGGTGGTTCCAATTTTACGGAGTTGAATAAGGGCTTTGCCTTTGATTACGGCAAAGCGTTCTATTTTTCTTGTATGAAAATGATTCCCACGAGTGATTTCTGAAACTGTGGTTGAAAATGATACTTGGCCTGGGATACCTATTCTTGCTATTTCTGTGAAAGCTCCTCTGTTATCCGGATGTTGAATAAATTTCCTTGGGAAATAATTCTTGATATCCATGTAACAACGATAAGTATTAAATAACTTATGTTCAAAGGCATTATTAAGCGATGGAAATTCACCCTTTTCTTGATAAACCTGTTTGTAATATTGTAACAAACTTAATATTTCAGAAACCTTGGCCTCAGCAGTGTGTGGAATTTGCATTTCATGCGTATTGTCGTTTACACGAATAGCTTTAATAATTTCATCTACCAATTCACCCACATAAATCAACTTTAACTGCCCATCCACATCAATCTTTGGCGTTTCACCATGAGAAACTTGGTGACAAAAAGTAGCAATTACTGAATTGTAATATGGATTGCCAAAAGGACCATACACATTTGGAATAACCATTCCGGTAAATGTCCCACCTGCTTTATTTGCCCATTGAGACAACATCAATCTACCTTCTTTCTTTGACTTTCCATATAAATTATCCCTTTCCTCTTGCGTTGAAGAAGAAATGATAACATGTGCTTTACTCTGAGTACGTTCCAATGACGAAACTAGTTTATTAACCAAGCCAGTATTCATCTCATAAATCACCTCAGGGTCATTATGCCTATTTAAAGCAGCTAAATGAACTATAACATCGCACTCACTTACAAATGAATCTATCTTAGATTCATCATCAAAAAAAGAACGTTCAAACACAACCAAAGAAAATTCCTCAGAATATAGTTTTATCGTTTGATACAAATGATACCCCACAAACCCATTCTGCCCCGTAATCCCTATTTTTCTCATAAACTAAAGCCCTTTTATCTTTTTACTTTTATCTTTTGTCTTAAAAAAAACTTGGTTCTTTATACTTTTGCCTTGACCCTTCAAAACCTTTTATCTTTTTACTTTTATCTTTTGTCTTAAAAAAACTTGGTTCTTCTACCTTTTGCCTTGGCTCTTTACCATTTGATATTTTCTACAGTTTCACGATAGTCATCTATTTTTGACTGTTCCAAATTGAAATCTGAAAACACCATCAAAACACTTCCCTCTTCTAATGCCTCAAAACCATTATAATAACCACCTCCGATTTCAAGAACATTACTTTCTGATGAAGTTAATACATACTCTACTTTATTTAATGATTCCATTGCGAAAGTTTTCACCAAAACCCTACCCTTAGCCACATAAAACCATTTCCTTTCATCCTTATGCCCCTGCCAAGCCCTCACAACTCCCAATTTAGGCTCAATACAATACATCCTCACAACATCAGACATATCAAAATCATTCACAAACCTCACTCCACCCCTTTCATCCTGATGTATATTTCCTTCAATCCACCCCAATTTATCTTATTAATTATAAATAAAAAAAACTATACTATTTAAACTTTTGCCTTGGCTCATTAACCACTTTTATCTTTTTCCTTTTATCTTTTTCCTTTTATCTTTTGTCTTATACAAGGTAATCCTCCACACTCTCCCCAAACAACTCCTTCCTCACATAAGCCAATTTCGAGATTAACGCTTTCACTCCTTCCACATTTAACCTCTCAGTATTATGTGAATGATAATCCTCAATTTCCGTAATTTCCTTTTCGCCTTCCGAAAAATAAATAGCATAATTTAAGTCACGATTATCGGCAGGTACACGGTAAAAATCACCCATATCTTCTGCCTTTACCATTTCTTCTCTGGTACAGAGCGTTTCGTATAACTTTTCACCATGCCGCGTGCCTATTACCTTAATTTCATTATTGGATTGAGCCAATTCTTTTATAGCCTGAGCCAAATCACCAATAGTGGCTGCCGGCGCTTTGTTTACAAATAAATCGCCCGGGTTTCCATGTTCAAATGCAAATAAAACCAAATCAACAGCATCATTTAAACTCATTAAAAAACGAGTCATCTTTGGATCAGTTAAGGTTAAAGGATTACCGCTTTTAATTTGATTAATAAACAAAGGAATCACGGAACCTCTGCTGGCCATTACATTGCCATATCGCGTTAAACAAACTGTAGTATCACCAGCATTTCTGGATGCAGCAATAGCAACTTTTTCCATCAATGCTTTAGAAATACCCATGGCATTAATTGGATAGGCAGCCTTATCAGTACTTAAACATATTACTTTTTTTACATTATGCTTTACGGCTGCATCAATAACATTCTGAGTACCAAAAACATTGGTTTTAGTTGCTTCTAAAGGAAAGAACTCACAAGAAGGTACCTGCTTTAAAGCTGCAGCATGAAACACATAATCTACCCCAGCCATTGCTTTTTCCACAGAAGTAAAATCACGGACATCCCCGATATAAAATTTCAATTTAGAATTCTTCAATAAGGTTCGCATATCATCCTGCTTCTTTTCATCTCTGGAAAATATTCTTACTTCCTTAAAATGTTCCGTATGCAAAAATCTTTGAAGTACTGCATTTCCGAAAGAACCTGTGCCACCTGTAATCAAAAGTGTTTTATTTTGTATCATAATATCATTTTATTCCTATACCAATCAAACACAATTTCCAATCCTTTTTGAAACCGGAATTTTGGCTCATAATTCAATAAGCTAGAAATTTTATCAATACTAGCCTTAGAATGTCTTACATCTCCTTTGCGTTCAGGACCATAATTAGCATGTATATCATTACACGAAATTGCCTTTAACATTTCAATCATTTCATTCAAGGTAACCTGGTCTCCGCAGGCCATATTCATAACCTCGTGTGTATCTATTGAAGGCAATAACATAGCTTTAATATTGGCTTGCACTGCATTTTCCACGAAAGTAAAATCTCTGCTCGTTAAGCCATCACCATTGATGGTTGGTTGAGTTCCTTCTATAAAATGTTTACAAAAAATGGGAATTACTGCGGCATAAGGATTATTAGGATTTTGTTTTGGTCCGAATACGTTAAAGTACCGCAAGCCTATCGTATGAAATTCATAAACCCTTGAATAAACGTCTGCATATAATTCATTTACCAATTTGGTAACCGCATAAGGTGATAGCGGATTACCCTCATTGCCTTCTACCTTTGGTAAAGCCGGACTATCACCATAGGTAGAAGATGAAGCGGCATACACCATGCGCTTCAAAGTTTTTGATTCTTTAGCGGCAGTTATCACATTCAAGAAACCACTTACATTCACTTCATTAGAAGTAATAGGATCGCCAATAGAACGCGGCACAGAACCTAAAGCCGCCTGGTGACTCAAAAAATCAATCCCCTCCAAGGCCTTCACACAGGTATCATAATCCCTGATATCCCCCAACACAAACTCAAAATTGGGTAAACCCATAAAATCTTTGATATTCTCAAAATATCCATTACTCAAATTATCGAGCACCCGAACCTTGCCAGCACCATACTTCAGCAGGTATTCAACGATGTTGCTGCCAATGAATCCGGCTCCACCTGTGATGAGGAAGGAGTATTCTTTTAAGTCTGTATCGTGGTATCGGGTGTTGTAGAGATTTGGGTTGAACATGAAAAGGGTTTAAAGTTTAGGGTTTAAGGTTTAAGTAAGGTTTAAGGTTTAAAAGTTTAGGGGTTAATGTAATTGGTGTTTATTTACTGAAATATTTAAACATTAAACCTTAAACATTAAACCTTAAACATTAAACATTTAAACAAAAAACATAGTATAAGTTGAAATTAATGTTTATTGAATTACGCTTTTGCTAATCCTGAGATTAGTTGCGCTGTTTTATCTATTTGAATTCTTATTTGTTTGAGTTGTTCATCTTCAATATAATCTAAGTCAACAGAGAGTATAGCTTGATTAAGAACTTCCATTAAACTTGAAAATGCAATTCGATAAAAATGCTTTTGGTCGGCAATAGAATTTCGACCTGAGCCTTCCGCTATATTTGAAGATACAGAAACTGCCGCTCTTCTTATTTGCGATACCAATCCAAATTTTTCATGATTCGGAAAGTCCGCAGTTAATTTATAAATATGTTTAACTAACAAGCGGCTCTCCTGCCAGGCGTTTAGCCTCTCGAAAGAATATGTTTTCATTGGGGCAGAGGAAAAATGGTTTAAGGGTTTAAGGTTTAAGGTTTAATTAAATTTGAGGTAATTGTATAAACAGTTTTAAACTTTAAACCTTAAACATTAAACAAAAAATCAATCAACAAACAGCAATTAATGTTTAGAAATCATTTAAACTTTAAACATTAAACATTAAACAAAAAATCTTACAATCTAGCGTCAGCACTTCCTTTTGGAAGCAATCCCTTTACATCGAAAAGCACTCCATTAGAAACTAAGTGCGAACGGATATCAAGCCCTTCAAATTCCTTGTGCGATACAGCCAAAATGCAAGCTTCGAATGTTCCAGTAGGAAGTTCATTTACTACCTCAATTCCATACTCATGCTGCACTTCCGCTGGATTGGCCCAAGGATCAAAAATTACAGGAGTAATATTGTATGTTATCAATTCTTTAACAATATCTATCACTTTGGTATTACGCACATCCGGACAGTTTTCTTTGAAGGTAAAGCCAAGGACCAAACATTTAGCGTTCTTTACAGGTACTTCCTTTTTCACCATCAACTTCACCACTTCTTCAGCTACATAAGCACCCATGCCATCATTTAACCTACGACCAGCTAAAATGATTTCTGGATGATATCCTACCTCTTGTGCCTTTTGAGCTAAATAGTAAGGATCAACACCAATGCAATGCCCTCCTACTAATCCTGGTTTAAACTTTAAGAAATTCCATTTGGTTCCCGCAGCTTCTAAAACATCATTGGTATCGATACCCAATTTATTGAATATTTTAGAAAGCTCGTTTACAAAAGCAATATTGATATCGCGCTGTGAGTTTTCTATCACTTTAGCAGCCTCGGCCACTTTCATAGAACTAGCTTTAAACGTACCCGCCACAATTACTGATTTATATAATTGGTCTACCTTCTCAGCAATCTCAGGCGTAGAACCCGAAGTTACTTTTAATATCTTAGTAACAGTATGTTCTTTATCACCCGGATTAATGCGCTCTGGTGAATAACCTGCAAAGAATTCTAGGTTAAACTTCAAGCCAGAAACTCGCTCCAATACAGGAATACACTCCTCTTCCGTAACCCCTGGATAAACTGTAGATTCATACACCACAATATCACCCTTTTTTAACACCTTACCCACCGTTTCACTGGCTTTATATAAAGGCGTTAAATCAGGCCTATTATGTTTATCGGTTGGTGTTGGAACCGTAACAATAAAATAATTACAATCTTTAATTGCCTCTAAGTTGGTGGTGCACAATAACCCCTTTTCTTTCGGTTCAACCGAAACAACAGAGGATAACAACTCATCCGAAACTTCCAAAGTAAAATCATGTCCACCCATTAACTGAGCCACACGACTTTGATTAATATCAAACCCAATTACTGGGTATTTTTCCGCAAAAGCAACTGCAAGTGGAAGGCCTACGTAGCCTAAACCAATGATAGCGATTTTATTTTGTGTCATTGTAATGTATGTTTAAAAATTATGTGCACTCCTCCCCTTCGACAAGCTCAGGATGACATTGGTGCTGCTAATACCAACCTTTGACAGGCTCAGAGTAATGTTAAATGTGCTTTTTGTTTTATAAGCGCGCTCACCCAATGTCACCCTGAGCTTGTCGAAGGTGACGTTGAAGCTCCACTTTTCATATAATGTAACTGCTCACCCAATGTCACCCTGAGCTTGTCGAAGGGTGACGTTGAAGCTCTGCTTTTTATGTAATGTAACTGCTCACCCAATGTCACCCTGAGCCTGTCGAAGGGTGACGTTGAAGCTCTGCTTTTCATGCAATGTAACTACTTACCCAATGTCACCCTGAGCCTGTCGAAGGGGACATGTGCAGGATTATTCTATTTCTCCCAAAGAAGCAAATCATTATTCGTTATGATTTTATCTTCCTTTAAAGCAAATTCAACTTCATCAAAAACTACAAAGCGGATTTTCTTTTGGATGAATTTTTCTGCTT